>JAIOSH010000225.1 GCA_021107685.1 Bacteroidales bacterium
CAAAGGATGTTGGCTCATGAAACAGTTCTGTAAAATAAAAACCGCATAAATATGCACCAACAACTATAGTAATATTTTGTATAGTTAAGGATACTACGTTTTTGTTAGACATAATAAATCAAAGATAAATATACTGAAACGTTTAAACAAAAAAATAGCAAATTTTATTAACAATTATTATGAAAGAAATAATAAAAGCATTAGAGACAATCAATTATTGGTATAATAAACCGGATTTTAATATTGGTTATGTTAGGCAAAATTATCTATTAACATCAAAACAAACAGAAAACAGAGAATTTAGAGCTTTGGAGTCTATTAATGATAATTATCCAAAGTATCTTATTTCAATGGATGACATTACGATTAATCACCCTCAAGGTATTATTCATAAAAATGTTTGGGACTTTGTAGAAACATTAAAAAAATATTGAAAATGGAAATTGATTTTTTGGAATAATTACAAATCAGGAAATTCTAATTCTACTCGGACTAATCAGTAAACTAAACTGTTATGTTACTCATCCATACGGATAAATAAATAATCTGGTTTTTTTATGTCAAGATTTGAACTATATGGATTTTCTATTAGTAACAAAAATTTTCGTTTAATTAAATTACGTTTACTTAAAACTTAAACCTCACCTGAGCTTTTATCTCTGATTTTACATTACCATCAACTTCATCCAAACCACTACTTATTGTAGTTCTGTTACTAAAGTAGCTTTGGGCATAACGGAGCCAGAAATCAATATTTCTTGAAATATTATATTTTATTAATAAATAAAAACGGCTTCCTTTATAATAATATGAAGGGACTGAAAAAGCATATAAAACATCATTTTCATAAACATAAACACGTTCATCATAAGTATCGGTATCAAATAATGCATAGCGTAAAATAAAAGTATAGCGTTTTTCGGGCGGGCGGTATGCAACATCCTGGTAAATCATATAACCATGGTTAGTCTTTTTTTCACCTTGTTTATAATATACATATTCCACCCTGTTTTTTAAGATAAAAGACCTGGAAATACTATAAGCAATATGATATCTGAAGTTTTGTTTGTTTGTATTATCAAGGTAATCAATATAATTAATTTCATTGGTATTATTTATTTGCTTGTTTGTTTGTCGGTAACGGAAATACATATGTGTTTTCCTTGATAAATTATAATCAAGCTGGGCAAGATATTCATTACCTGTTGAAGGAGCATCTACCCTAAATTTTAACCATGGAAAATTAAAATTATCAATATAAACATAAAGTATCCATTTGGGATGTAATCTGGCTCTAATACCTGTATATAATCCCTGTTCATTGGCATTTTTACTGTTTTCAGCAAAAGCATTACTGAACAGGTTTTGGTAATCCTTTTGATAATTCCTGTATATAAGCGATAGAGTCAATCGAGGATCCAACATCATAGTCATGCCTTGCAAAAAAGCCATACCACCGTTCATACTTTGTGAGACTTCTCCAAAAAGGCTTATATTCTTTAATAAATAACTATAATCAAGACCAACATTAGTGTTCTCATTCCCATTGAATTCAAATTGATTGTATGGATAGATTATTTTTTTTAGATCAGTACCAAGTTCTGTTCTAAAAGCTGTTGCACTCAATTTAAGCCGATGGTTCTTATAAGAAATATTACCTCCTAAAACAGTTTCTTCAATAACATTTTTATCAGTAATTTCGTTTGGAGTTCTGTGAGAACCTGTTTCCTGCAAAGAGCTTATAAATAAAATTTCATTTGTTAATGAGTCGGTTTCCGTAATGTTTGCATCAATTTTTTTCCTGGAATAAAATACTGAAATATCAAAATTCTTAATATTAATTGTAGTGGCAATACCTCGCATAAATTTGTTTTCATTAACAGATGTATTAGGTTTAATACCATAAGCATATCTTTTAACATTAGTTGCATCGGCTGATTTGGCAAATGCCAGGCTTGACCACATTGTAAGCCCCTGTCCGAATTGTAAATGATAATCACCAATGGCTAAGGTTTTAATTATTCCAAAATCTTTTAAATATAAAAATGCAGAATAAAAATCAAAACCATTATTTATTTTATCATCAACTAATTCATAAATTGCATTATTTATGTTTTTTTTAAAAAAGACTTCGCCTGCATCTTTTTCAGCAGTTAATCCTATTCTTATTTTATTGAAATAATTATAACCATATCTGAGATATATTTTATCGGGACTTCCAAGATATCGTGAATTAGGATTAGCGATCAGATCAGAATCATTAATTGATTTATATCCTTCCTGTTCTTCAAGAATCCTCTGGTAGCGTATAATAAACTGATTTCTGCCATATTTCAACATCTTCTTAAATGAAAATTTATATTTGGGTTTTTCTTTTGAGATAGTTATATAAGGAAGAATTTTATTAATCAGATCAGTATCAAAACCTTTTATAAGTTGTAATTCATATATGGAGACCAGCTCACCATGTATTTGAATATAAACAAGAAGGTTATTTATCTGTAAATCGTTAAGGAAGTATAAGCGTTTTAATTCCTCTTCTTTGGCATAATTCAGATTAACAGGGTTTTCCCGATAATATTTTAAATCTTCTATCAGGTCGGTGTAGTCAAGTTCTGCATCGGTATTTTCTGCTATACCCTCAATCTTATCTATAATATCAGTTACATCTTTTTTCGGCTGAATAACAGGCTCCTGTGCAAAAACAGGTAATGTTCCGATAAAAAGAACATAAAGTAAAAAAAATATTTTATGCTTAGACCGGTTCATAATTAAAAATTATAAATTACCGAAACTTGTAGTGAATATCCTAAAATCTGATGAACAGAGGATGCAAAATCAATATTTAATTTTTTTAGATATATGCCGAAACCAAATGTATATAAAGATGAATTATTTGAATTTTCCGCATTTACCGAACCCGGATTTGTAGAATATCCTATCCTTGCATAAGCTTCTTTTATAATTTTATATTCAATACCTCCTCTTAATAATGGTTTGTAATTAATATCCTTTTCTGTTTCCAGGGTTGCCAAAATTTTTTCTGAAAAAGAATATGAAGCACCTAATTTAAATATAGTAGGGACTCTTTCATCATTATAATTTGTAAATTTGGCACGC
>JAIOSH010000318.1 GCA_021107685.1 Bacteroidales bacterium
GGCTATCAAAATACACTTTTTGTTCGTCTGTCAATAGATTACGAACTGACTGACGGTGAGCTGCAGCTTTTTTCTGCTTTTCTATCCTTATCTTCCCCATTTCCTCAATAAGAATGTTTATCTCATCCATATTCACATTATCAGCAGTTTGCAGGGTTTGGAGCTTTGCTCTTTTTTCTCCCATCTGATTCCTGTGATCCAGTACATCTTTCATGTGTGCAGTTCTTAATTTTTCTATCTTGGTTTGTTGGTCTTCTGTCAGGTTTGGAATATTTTTACAAAAAAACCCCTTTTGCTGATTAAAGTTACCATCTTTTCTGTTTCCCTGACCATAGCCCTGCTGTTGAGCCATGATGTTTGCATTTAAACTAAACAGTAATGCAAGTGCAAAAACTGTGATCATTTTAATTTTCATTGTTTTCATTTTTAATTAATTTTAATTGTTAATATATTTATTTAATTTAATGATATTCAAAGATTATTTCCTGAATTTTCTTTTACCTAAAGAACCTTGTTTTGATGAATCCTTTCTGCATTTAAGCTCCCATTTGGAATTATGCATGGTTTTGAAAACCTTGAATAAATCGGCACGTTGTTGCTCATTACAGATATTTTTTAGATTCAGGTAATATTCAAAAGTCAGGTGTTTTAATTCCCTGTGAAGTAGTCCGATTTCATCGGCAATTTCATGCAAACGTATCGTATCAGAGTTTTCAACAGATAGATTTTTGTTTTTAGTTGCTTTGCTATCTTACTTGCTTCAATATGAAAATCTTTTCTGAAAGACCTGAATTGCTCATGTTGTTCCTTTGTCAGATCCAATTCATCCCTGATAAAACGACCTAATTTGTAATCGGGTATCCTGATTTTTTCAGGTTTATATGTATTATAATCATCAGTATAAGAATGGTAAATAATTGTGGTAATAGTTGCAATATTTGTTGCTAATAGTATTATTATTATCCAAATTAATATTTTATTTTTTTTAAAATAGTTCATTTTATTGTATTTTAATATTCATTTAATATAAATGCTTCAATACTTTCCTGTTGAAAGTCGTTAAAATAAAATTCATCAGTTTGATATACAATTGTTTTTTCAAATTTTTCGCTTTTAAATGAATTTCCTAAGGATATTCCAAAATAAACGCCTGCCAGTAGTAATAATGTTAAGGCTACGGGTTGTAAGATTCTTTTAAAAATTGGCTTTAATTCAGTTAAACTTTTTTGGTCTTCCAAATTAATAATATGTTGTTGTATTCTGGTAAACAGAAACGGTGTTGGTTCGATTTTCTTTTCTCCTTCAATTACTGCTAATGTTTCCTTAATTTCGTTGAAAAGCATCAAACAATTCTGACAGTTGTGCAGATGTTCTTTAATGAGCTTTTCTTTTTCCTGTGATAGTTCTCCTTCTATATAAAATAACAGGTTTTTATTTATTTCTTTGCAATTCATTTTTTGTTGTTTTAAACTTTTGACACAAATTGATTTAATTACTTGCGGTTTTATAAATTTTTTTTGTAATAATTCAATAATTTTTTCTGAAGATTAATTTTCGCCCTGTGTATTAATGATTCAACCGATGACAGGGATAAATCCATTATTTCGCTAATCTGTTTATATGACATATCTTCGTATTTGTTTAATGTAAATGCAATTTTTTGATTTTTTGACAATGAATTGATTGCATTGTGTAATAATTTCGCTTTTTCGGTGTTTTCAATCAACTTTTCCGGCTGACTACCAATATCATCTGCTACATGTAGCTCCTGTTTTCTTTCACCTGTAAAAAATGATTCAATACTTTTAATCCATTGAGCTTTTTTATTATCACGGATAAAATTCAGTGATTTGTTTACTGCAATTCTATAAAGCCAGGTTGATAATTTAGATTCACTTCTGAATTTTTCTATTGATTGATACACTTCAATAAATACTTCCTGGGTAATATCTTCAGCATCATCCTTATTATGCAAAAAACCCATACAAGTATTAAAGACTTTTGTCCTGAATTTATTAAAAAGTTCCTTAAATGCTTGATGGTCTTTGTTTTTTATTCGCTCAATCAATGCTGTATCTGACATTTATATTTTAAATTTTAAAATAAAATTTTATTATAATGCTTTTGACACAATATTAATTAAAAACTTGCTTAAAAAAATAAAACTTTTAAAAAAACTAATCAAGTAATTTTCATTAATTTCAACAACATTTTTTTAATTTTGTTAATTAGTATTTGTCCATAAATTCAACAAAAATCAAAGAATCACCGTCATTGCGAGAAACTGACAGTAGGGATTGTGTGATAGAGTTTCGTGGCAATCTGTTAATAAATAATGAATTAAGTTTCAAATAAACAGATTGCTTCTGAACACCAACACACATGCCTTCCCTACTGTTCATCGCAATGACGATATTATAGACAGACTCTAATTAGTGCCTGTCCATAATATCCGATTTTTTATAGGTCGTCCCTATGGGACTTTTGTAACTCCCTCATTATCACCCCTGACTTCCGTCAGGGGTTACAAATAGTTCGTCGCTATGCGACTTTATGGAC
>JAIOSH010000157.1 GCA_021107685.1 Bacteroidales bacterium
ATTTCATATATGTGAGTATGTCAGAACCTCCTGTCCATTGTTGCCATATTATATGAATATTATTATTGTTATCACAGCATATCTGTGGTTTATTCAACTGTTGAGAAGCATTATAGCAAAGCGAAATCCTTTCCGACCAACTATTTCCCCCATCTTCAGAATAAGCATATGAAATATCATGCATATCTTTTGACCAGACAATATAAATTTTTTCATTGGTGTCAACAGCAATACGAGCCTCATTTGTCCAGGCGTTTGCTCCGGTAATGATGGTTTCATTATTTATCAATACAGTACCGTCAGCATCTATTTTGGTGAATTGAATATTGCTACCTCCACCGGTCGCGGCAATATAGGTAATATTATTTTTAGAAACAACACCCTCAGGATCAATGGTAGGCTGACCAAGATAAATATTTTCGTTGGGAAAATTTATGATCAAAGGATTACCATTTGGTCCATTCCAATCATTTAATTCCATTTGAATTTCCCCATTATTAAACAATACAAACAAATCAAAATTATTACTCATGTTTGAATATTCAAATAATTTAACCGCTGCATAAATCTTATTCTCAGTATCTTTTGCCAGGCGTGTATTAAGCCACCAGTAATCAAAATTGGTTACCGACCAAATTTCCTTTCCTTCTACCCAGCCGGCAAATAAATCCTCATCAGAAACAACATGTACAGTTATGTCTCCATTAACTGAATGACTGATAGTAAAAGATGGTGGAATAGAATCACCTATAGCATAAGATTTTACATAATCTTTTTTAACATAATCAGAATATTCGTAATATTTGATTTGTTTGTTAATAGCCGGGTCGGCTTTTTGTGAAAAGCCTTGAAGTGCAATTAATATGCACGATAGTAAAAATAATTTTTTCATTTTTTCATTTTTTTACAAAAATATACATAAAAATAATCAAAAATTAACTACATCGGAGCAAGCAGTGGGATATCATTATGGGTTTTTATTTTTTTGCCGAAAGCAGCTCGAAATCAAATCATTAGAGGAATGATTAATCTGTCCATATTCACGCATATGAACAAATTTGTAAAAATAAAAAAATGGGGATAGTTTAATCTCAGATATTCTGAATTGCTAAATGTGAGATTTGTATTTTATTTTTTAATGATTCGTTTTTCATTGAACTTAAATAAAATGATGGTGTTACGCCAACATACTTTTTAAAAGCATTGTTAAAAGCTGTTTTTGATTTATAACCCACCATTCCGGCAATAGCTTCGATAGTGTAATTTAAATCTTGGGAGGATAATATTTTCCTTGCTTCTTTTACCCTGTATCTGTTCAGGAAATTACTGAAATTTTGATTAAACGATTCATTAATTACCTGTGATATGTATTTTCTTTTAATATCTAAATCATCTGCAAGAATACTCAACGTATAATCAATATTAAGGTAATTCCTGTTAGTATTCATATAATTTATAATTGTACTTTTTATATCCTGTTTTTGCTCATCTGTTAGCAGTGAACTTTCATATTTAATTGGATGCTTTTCATTGTTATCATTTAAATTTTTTATATCATTGTCAACAACAACACTCATTTTAGCATTTGCATTAAGAATTTCTCTTTCAGATGCAACGATTTCAAGATTTTTTTGAACGAGGGTTTTATTGGCAAAAAGCAGGTGGCGTTTTTGAATAGCAAGAATAATAACAAAAATAACCACAAGAGCAAAAGCGATAATAAATATTGACAACCAATATGTACGCACCTGTAATTGTGTTTCTTTTAGCTCATTTTCAATATTAAGCATTTCTATATGCTGCTCTTTTTTTTCGGTTTCATATTTTGTTTGCATCTCGGCAACCAGACGACTGCTTTCCTCATTAAAAATAGTGTCGGTAATTGCATCATATAAGTCACTGTATTTTCCCATATTATCTAAATCACCTTTAAATGTATAAAATAAGGTATATAGATAATAATTCTCTCTAATAATTTGTTTCATATCAATTTCCTTAGATATTTTAAGTGAGCGGTCAAGGTAATGCTTTGCAGGTGCTAAATTATTTGTTCTAACATATAAATTAGCAAGGTTATTTGTAACAAGGGCAACCCCCCTTTTGTTATTATATTTTTCATTAAGCCTTAATGCTTTATGAAAATAATTTATTGCCGTATCATATCTTTGCATTTTGTAATAAACAAGGGCAATGTTTTGAATTGGTGGGGACATACTAGAAGAATCATTATTATCTATATTATCTATATCTAATAATAATGATTTATTATAATGCTCCAATGCTTTTTCATAGTCCTTCTTATAGAAATATAATGTACCAATATTATTTAAAACATTAGCTAATCCTTTTTTATTACCTGTCTGCTCACTCATCTTATACGATCTTAAATAATATTCCAAAGCTTTATCATTATTGTAATATCTCGAATATGTATTACCAATACTATTTAATGTATTTAAAATACCGTTTTGATCGTTTATATGCTCATAAATTTTTAATGATTTTAAATAATATTCCAATGTTTTATCAAAATCAGATAAATGATAATAAACGGCTCCGATTTTTCTTATAACCAAAGCCTGCTGTAAAGAATCTTTGTATTCACAATATATCTCTAATGATTTTTTATAATATGGAATAGCCTTTTGATGATAGCCTTCAGCTAGATAATTATTACCGATTTCCTTTAATAAGCTTGCTTTTTCAATGCCTGATGATTCTTCAAGAAGATATTTCAGGCTGTCGGTTGCAGAGGAATTTTGGGAAATGCTTTTATTTACAGTAGAAAGCAATAATACTAATGTAGATAATATAATGATTTTATTAATTTGCACACTGCAAATTTAATCATTTTAATTTTAGAACTCTCTAAAACCACTTATTTTTTTATAATTTTTTTATTAATTAATTTAGTATAGAATTGATATTACTTAAAATATGTAGTGTTTTGGTGCTTTTGTGGCTGGATAGTTTGGGCGGTAAATAGTTATATGAATACCTGATTATGCTAAAGTATTGAATAATTCTTATCAATAATAACATAATTTGAGTTTTGATTTGAATTTAATTGCTATTTTTACCGGGAGAAATAATCAAGACTGAACATAATTTTATTTTTATCCGTATGGCAAAAAAAAAGAAAGTAATCACTAAAGTAAAATGTGAAAAATGTTCACATATTTTTGATATTGCAATTGACATTAAACCGGAAAGTGAAAAAAATAGCAAATCTGAAATAGATGTGTATTGCCCTTTTTGTGATGAGATGCTTACTGTGGAAATTAAAGGGAAAATCCTTTCGGACACAACTATTTTAAGAGCAATGCCCAAAAACGAGACGGAATGAACTGGAGAAATATAAACCTGCAAATTACCAAAAAGCAAAAAAAACAGCTTTTGAAAAACAGGAATCAGATAACTGATTTTCTTGAAAACAAGTTGACAATTAACTTCAAACCAAAAGATATTGACGATTTGTTTTTGTTGATGTCGGATGTTGTTTCTAAAAATGATGAAATACAGGAGGCTATTGAACTGTCGGAGACTACAGAAAATCATGTTGTTGTTAATTTATTGCACGAAGATGATGAAATACTGAACCTGCCCTGGCGGGCAACAAAGGACAGAGTCGGGAAACCGCTGGAAAACTATTCCCAATTATTTCAGGTGAAGTCGTTGCCTGGCCATTTTTTTGAAAAAGGAATATTTCCTGCAAGGCCTTTTCCTTTAAAGATATTAGTGGTTATTTCCTCCCCTGAAAACGCAAAATCCACGAACCGTCTGTCGTATGAAGATGAAGAACTGATGCTGCTCAAAGCATTTGACCCGCTTATGACAAAAGGGCTTGTTGAAATAGATTTTGCCGATGATGCTTCCCTGGAAACCTTAGAAGAAAAAATTACACTGAACAAATATCATATCCTCCATTTTTCGGGACATTCATATTTTGACGAAGACAAGCAAAGCGGTTTTTTGCTTATGGAAGACAACATTGAAATGAATATGAAAAATGTTCGGGCTAAGAAATTCGCCGAAACGGTAAATTGCTCACCTGCAAACAAAATTCCACTTGTTGTTATTTCATCCTGTCAGTCGGCACAGGGAAATGCAAAGGATGGACTGGGTGGGATTACCGGTCAGCTTATGCGTGTAGGGGTACCGGCTGTTGTTTCTATGGGTTTGTCAATAACTGACAAATACGCCATGCTGTTTACAGCCGAACTTTACAGGAAAATTGCGGAAGGTAAAAATTTGCACCGGGCTTTTAAGGCTGCTGTAAACTACATTAAAACTGCGGAGTACGAGGAGTATGTAAGTAAAATGCTCCATCGCCCTGCTTTGCAATGGACTATTCCCAATATTTATGTTTCACAAGCTTTTGAACAACTTATTGACCGTGATGCTCCTTATGAGGAACTTGATTTAGGTACAAACCGCTACCTGTTTTTTGAAGAAAAAATCCTTTTGGAACATGATAGCGAATATGTGTTTGTGGGCAGACGAAAAGACAGACGGCGTATTTTTAAACACCTGCTTGATAAAACACCTGTTTTGCTTACCGGGCAGGGCGGGGTTGGTAAAACAGCCATGGCCGAACACCTTGTGCAACGTTATATTATTCGTAATCCGAAAACCGAAGTCTTTGCTTTTTCTGAAAAGGATAATTCGGCAGAAAGTATTTTAAGCAGGCTAAAGGCTTTTCTTATCGAAAAAGGCAACTTTAGTTTTTTAAACTATTATGAAAAAATAAGTAAGCCTGAAGAGAAAGTAATTTACCTTGCTACCCAAATTAACAATAATTATGCAATGCCCCTTTTTGTTTTTGATAATCTCGAAGATTTCCAGGAATCGCCCGGCAAAGCTTTTAAACAAGAATATGCAAGATGGGAAGACATCATCTCCTTTTTAATTAAAATTACCCGCTTCCCGCTTATTCTAACAACGCGTTATCCTTTGCAAATCAAGAATGGAAATAAAATTAAGGAATTTGACCTGAACACAGTAAACTTTGCCGATTACTGGCGTAAGGCACTCTATCTAAAAAACATTTCAAAGAGTTGTGAAAATAGCGGGCAGAGTTTTTATGAAACAGTACAATTTCTATTCGGTACTTTTGGTGGTAATTACCGTGCATTGGAGTTTTTCGATAAATTAATTACAGAACAAAAACAGGAAAAAATAATCCCTGAACTCAAAGCATTTAAAGAACAAACCAGAGGCAAGACGAATGATGTTTTACAGGAAATGAGCAAAAACCTGCTTTTTGAAAAATTAGTGCACCTGTTAGATGATACTGAATTAAACGTTTTGCACTTATTATCGTTTTTCAATACTCCGGTTACTGAAATGAGCCTGGTTTTACAGGGGATAAATAAAAATAAAACGAGTACTTTGATAGAGCAGCTAAAAAAGCTTACCCTTATCGAAAAACAAACTGATATTGAAACCGGATTTTTTTTGGTTTATGTTACCCCGCTTATTAAAGGACTTCTAACAAATTTAATAGACAGAAAAACTACGGTAGATTTTTCTCACGAAAATGCAGGAAGGTATTATATATATGTTTTTAACAATAATATTAATAAAGAGATAAACCAATTAGAACAAGCCTTTGAGCATTTTTATAAAGCAGGAAACAAAAAACAAATTACCAAATTAGGAGAACAGCTTTCAAAGTTTTATTATGCTAATAACCTTTTCAGGGAAGCGCTATTTTTTGCAACAAAATCTTTTGATTTTTTAAAAGAGGATTGCCCTTCAAATATATTAAACAGAATCGGATTAATTTACAAAACATTTGGTAAATATGATATTTCCTTAAGATTCTATCAGTTAAACTTAAAGAAATATCATGAAATCGGTGATAAATCCGGCGAAGCCCTAACACTAAATAATATCAGCCAAATATACGATGCCCGTGGCGATTATAAAACCGCATTAAAGTATTTGGAGCAAAGCTTACAAATAAGTCAGCAAATCAGTGATAAATCCGGCGAAAGCACAACGCTGAGTAATATCAGCCAAATATACCATAACCGTGGCGATTATGAAAGCGCGTTAAAGTATTTGGAGCAAAGCTTACAAATAAGTCATGAAATCGGTGATAAATCCGGCGAAGGCACAACGCTGAATAATATCAGCCAAATATACCATGACCGTGGTGATTATAAAACCGCATTAAAGTATTTGGAACAAAGCTTACAAATAAGTCAAGAAATCGGGGATAAATCCAACGAAGGCATAACGTTGAGTAATATCAGCCAAATATTCTATGCCCGCGGCGATTATGAAACCGCTTTAAAGTATTTGGAGCAAAGCTTACAAATAATTCAGGAAATCGGGGACAAATCCGGCGAAGGCACAACGCTGAATAATATTGGCCAAATATACTCTGACCGCGGCGATTATGAAACCGCCTTAAAGTATTTGGGGCAAAGCCTACAAATAAGGAAGGAAATCGGGGATAAATCCGGCGAAGGCACAACGCTGAATAATATCAGCCAAATATACCATGACCGTGGTGATTATAAAACCGCATTAAAGTATTTGGAACAAAGCTTACAAATAAG
>JAIOSH010000126.1 GCA_021107685.1 Bacteroidales bacterium
ACATTAATTTCCTTTTCTAATTTATTAAACCATTCTTTACCAAATTTTCGTATTAGGGGCTTTTTTAAAAATTTATATAGAGGTAAATTTAATTTTTTCCCTTTTCTTAATCCCTGTTTACAAATAATCCATTCATGGTAATTAACAGCGTCATAATCTTTGTACTTTGTTATTCTTACAGGATATAAGTGACAAGAAACAGGTTTCTGAAAATCAATTTTCCCATCATTAAAAGCATTCTCAATAGCACATCCTGCCTCATCCGAATTAAAGCAGGCATAGGCACATTCTTTATTATTTATCAAAGGAGTAACAAAATTACCATCCGAATCATAATCAAACATACCTGTTTTTTTAATTTCTTCAATACCCTTTTTTGTCATATATGGTTCAATAGATTCAAAAATATCTTCAAGAATTGCTATTTCCTCCATTTCAAGAGGAGCGCCTGCATCGCCTTCAATACAACAGGCACCTTTGCATTTCTTCATATCACAACAGAAATTAACTTTAATTATATTTTCAGAAACAATAGTATTATCAATTACTATCATAAAAATTATTTAATAATAAGCCTGTGATTTATTAAGCCTTTCTTATTTAGTATCTGTATGTAATATACACCTTGCTTGTATGAAATTAAGTTGATACTGAAAAATTTGTTATTTACTTCATTATTTTCAAATACAATTTTCCCAATAGAATTAAATACTTTAACCTCTTCCATTTTCATTGTTGATTCTATATTTACAAGCTCGGTTGTAGGGTTAGGATAAATTACTGTTGTAATATTATTTAATTCTTCAATTCCTGTAATAACCCAAATATTTACACAAACAGAATCTGATTCTCCTCCATTATAAACTGCTGTTATACAATATTCGTAAAAACCAAAACACGGAACGACATCATCATAATACAAATTAGTTGTAAAGCCTATTATTTGAGCATCTCGATATACATTATAACCAAGTAAATCATTAGTATTGAAAACAGATTTATCAGGTAATGTATTAATTGGACTTTGAACAAGTGTTCCTGTATTTTCATAAGCTTTAAGAATATTAACAAGAGGCTTAGCGGGAGTCTTTCCATCTGTTGATTCTTGCACAAAACCCTGTAAATTCCAGTTATAATCCAGTCCAAAACCTGACAAAGGATCCCAGCTTGTACCATCCGTTGATATCATATCTCCAAAACCTGCAACAGCAGGGCCAGGATCAACACCTGCCGGATATGTACCAGCCGGATGATTTAAAACTTCATAACCAAACCATAATTCAGTTGACGCATCTATTTGAACGGGGCTGTCTAAAACAATTTCGTTCCATGCTTCAAAAGTCAAGCCTGTAATAGACTGGTCTAAAACAAGTGTGCTTGCATTTGCGCCTGTCCAGACTTTAAGAGTATATGTAGTAGCCGGATCATTAGGAAAAATACATACTTTTGTAAGATACTGACCGTTATAAGGTGCTAAATTTGTTTGGTCCCATCGGGAAGCAACAAGGAAAGTTCCTCCATTTGTCAATCCAACAGATGTATAATTTTCACCATTATCCCAATGTATCCAATCACCAGGTGTTATTGGTTCTTCCCAGAATAACTGAACGTTATACCCATAAAAATAATATTGTAAATTAGATGGTGGTAACAGATTATCTATTGTTACAGTATCTGCACAAATTTCAAATGATTCACCTTCATCATACACTGCGGTAACACAATAAGTATAAATTCCGGGACTTAAACCTAAATACTGGATACTAGTATCTATTACAAATTCAATAAAATCACCATTACGATAAATATTGTATCCAATAAGGTCTTTACAATTTTTTTCGGCAAAGGCGGAACTTGTATAACTTTCTTTACAGGGTGCTGTCCATGTGATTATTACATCGTTTCCATTAACATTTGCCTGAACATTTGTTGGTGGAGGTAAAGGTGTTAATTCAAAATTAACTGTTATTGTATCATTAGCAATAATAACTACGAATTGGGTCATTGGGTAATAACATTCTGCATCTGCTGTAATATCGTAGATGCTAACAGGTAAAATCATTGAATAAGTGCCATTACTTGCAGTTGTATCAGAATATTGTCCGGCAGTAATTATAGCACCTTCAATAGGTGTACCCGTATCAATATCAGTAATTGTTCCGGCAATTGTACCTGATATTGTCAGCCAGAAATCCAACAAGTTATTTACATAAATACCTGCATAATCCGGTGGTGTTCCATATTTGATAGCGTTATACGGTTGTCCGCTGGCAGGCCACCTGAAATAATTACCTCCATTCATTAAGTCAGGCCTAAATTCAATACCTGCTAACTGGGTATTATCTGTTATTTTGATCCGAAATTGAAAAAAACCACCAAAAACAGGATATTGTGGAACTTCTGTCATATACTCAAATGTCCATGTTGGTGCTGTTGGCGGAAATGAAGCCTCTGATAAAATCGCATAAGTATGATCGGTAATATCGGCAGGTCCGTAAATATCATATAGATACATACCTGGAAATAACTCACCATCCATCAAATCTAACCTGATATGCTGAATGTTACCATTTGAAACAATACTTGGACCGAATGCAAGATTGTTATAATCAAAATAAATTTGCATATCACTATGATATGTTCCAGGCATATCGCACGAAATTTCAACATCAAACTGGAATATATACGGTGTGCCTGGTATCACTACAGGATTTGCAAATCTCCAGTAAAGCTGTGCATAAGGTTGAGTTGCAGCAGAAAAGGCAAGTAGCATTAAAATATTTATAAAAAGAAATTTTAATTTTTTCATGGTATAAAAATTTAATATTTTAAAAAAAAATCAACCAAAGTTATAAAAAATTTTACAATTAAACAAATTATATTTTAATTTTAGCAATTATTTTATTGTTTTATATATTCTTACATTTAACAGATGAAAAAAATATCTTTTCTTATTCTAATACCCATTTTTCTTTTTTTATTAACATCATCAAAGGCGACAGATTTTCAAAATTCTCAAGATACAACAGAAACTGTCAGGGAAGATATTGACAAGCTAGTAACGGAACTAATAGACATTGAAAAAAAACATTTCAGTCAACAAATAAATGATTTTTTTGAGCCTATTGTAGAAGTTATGGGTTATGTATTATTTTGGGACCCTTTAGAAACTCTCGGTATTCGCGATCCATATATTTATGATGATAATGGTAATCCTGTATATGATAAAAATGGCAATCACAAAAAGCAAGGTGTCCCGATTGTTGTTTTATGGCTTATCATAGGAGCTGTTTTTTTCACGTTTAAAATGCGTTTTATCAATATACGCGGTTTCAGACATAGTATTGAATTAATAAAGGGTAAATATGATAAACCGGAGGATAAGGGCGAGGTTTCGCATTTTCAGGCATTAACAACTGCATTATCTGCAACAGTCGGATTAGGAAATATTGCAAGTGTTGCAATTGCAATTGCAATTGGTGGTCCAGGTGCTACTTTCTGGATGATAATTGCCGGATTATTTGGCATGTCATCAAAATTTGTAGAATGTTCTCTTGGCGTAAAATATAGAAAAATTGATAAATCAGGACAGGTTTCGGGCGGACCTATGTATTATTTAAGCAGGGCATTGAAAAAAAGAAAACTCGGAGCTTTGGGAAAAATACTGGCTGCTGTATTTGCAATATTAATTATGGGATGTTCGTTCGGAGGCGGAAATATGTTCCAGGCTAATCAGGCTTTTTCACAACTTGCTTTATTTATGCCATTTTTAGAAAACAAAGGCGCCTATTTTGGAATTTTCCTGGCAATTCTTGTTGGTTTGGTAATTATCGGCGGAATTAAAAGCATTGGAAATGTTACTGAAAAAATTGTTCCTTTTATGGCATCGCTCTATGTAATCACTGCTTTGATAATTATTTTTATGAATATTACGGAAATTGGAAATGTATTTGTTATGATTTTCAATGGGGCTTTTAGTGCATCTGCTATAAAAGGAGGATTTATCGGAGTATTAATAATTGGTTTCCAACGAGCATCGTTTTCCAACGAAGCAGGTGTTGGTTCAGCCTCTATAGCCCACTCAGCCGTTAGGACTGATGAACCGGTAAGTGAAGGTATTGTTGCACTGCTTGAACCTTTTATTGATACTGTTGTTATTTGCACAATGACAGCCCTTGTAATTATCTTCACAGGTTTGCATGAAAATCCCGGAAATCTGGAAGGGTCACAATTAACTTCTGCTGCATTCGGCAGTGTCTTTTCATGGTTCCCTTACCTGCTGGCAGTTGCTATTTTCCTGTTTGCTTTTTCAACAATGATATCA
The DNA here is from genome assembly GCA_021107685.1 of Bacteroidales bacterium. Taxonomy (GTDB): domain Bacteria; phylum Bacteroidota; class Bacteroidia; order Bacteroidales; family SMBSF39; genus SMBSF39. The sequence goes on from JAIOSH010000126.1 coordinate 4,325, forward strand.
TGGTCGTATTACGGTTTAAAAGGTTTTGATTACTTATGCGGAGGATTTTTTGAAAATAAATTAGGCAATAGAAAAATCGGAACAAGGATATTTCAGGTTATATTTTTAGGATTTGCTATTATTGGTGCTTCCTCATCACTTGATGTAGTTATTGACTTTTCTGATATGATGATTTTAAGTATGGCATTCCCTAATATTTTAGGACTTTTAATATTATCCAATGAAGTAAAAAAAGACCTTAAATCATACATGACAAGAGTTAAAAACGGGGAAATAAAAAAATTTAAATAATAATCTTTAATAATCCGACCTTGATAACAAGCAATGTAAAGCATCCGCAATGGAGCAAAAATCTGACTATTTACGAAGTTAATTTACGACAATATACTCCTTATGGGACTTTCAGGGAATTTGAAGAACATTTGCCCAGATTAAAAAAATTAGGTATAGGTATATTATGGTTTATGCCTGTTCAACCAATCGGTTTAAAAAACAGGAAGGGAATCCTAGGAAGTTACTATTCTATAAAGGATTACTTTGCAGTAGATGACTCTTATGGAACAATTGATGAATTTAAACAATTAGTAAAAAAAATTCATAAACAGGGAATGTATGTTTTACTTGATTGGGTTGCAAACCATACTGCCTGGGATAATATATTAACGTCAGAACATCCTGAATTTTATTTAAAGGATGAAAACAATGATTTCAAGCCTCCTTTTCCTGATTGGTCAGATGTAATAAAATTGAATTATGCTAATTCAGAGCTTCGCAAATATATGCTCAATGCCATGAAATTTTGGATAGAAGAAACAGATATTGACGGTTTTAGATGCGATATGGCAAATTTAGTACCGACCGACTTTTGGGAACAACTTAGATATGAACTCAGTAAAATTAAAACTGTATTTATGTTAGCAGAAACCGAACAAAGAGATTTGCTTGAGAATGCTTTTGATATGATATACAACTGGAATATATTTCATACATTAAACAGCATTGCAAAAGGTGAAAAAAATATTTATGATCTGGATATGCTTTTGGACAATGAAATTTATAAGTTTCCAAAAAATACTTATCAAATGCTTTTTACAAGCAATCATGATGAAAATTCATGGAATGGTTCTGCTATTGAGCGATTGGGAATAGGATTGGAAACATATATTGTTCTTACATTTACATTAACAGGGATGTCATTGATATATAGCGGACAAGAAGCAGGCATGGTTAAAAGGCTAAAATTTTTTGAAAAAGACATTATTGAATGGAAACAAGATAAACTTATTGATTTGTTCACAATATTAATAAATCTGAAAAAAAGAAATAAAGCATTATGGAATGGGCAATATGGCGGTGATTTTAAACGTATTTTTACTGAAAACAATAAAGATATTTTCGCTTTTACCAGGGAAAAAAATAATGATAAAATTTTCGTAATTTTGAACTTTTCAAATTATACTCAAAGATTTACTTTACAAAACAGTGATTATATAGGAAAATATAAAGATGTATTTTCCAAAAAAGAGATTATTTATAAAGAGAATCAAAATTTAATTTTAAACCCTTGGGAATATAAAGTTTTAGAAAAATGAAAAATGCCTGAAAATAAAAACATAAATAAAACTTTATTTTTACTTATAATTATTTCAACATTAGTCCGGGCTTTTATTTCCGGATTTATTGAATTGGGAAATGATGAGGTTTATTATTGGACTTATGCCTTGTACCCCGATCTAAGCCATTTTGACCACCCTCCAATGGTGGGTTTTATTATTCAATTATTTACTTTAGATTTATTTTTTCAAAATGAATTTTTCTTACGGCTCGGTTCAATTGTTTTCGGAGCAATTAATACATTGCTCATTTTTCAAATTGGAAAAAAAATTAAAAATCCAATAACAGGTTTATATGCTGCTTTTTTATATACAGGTTCAATTTATTGTTTTGTAATTACAGGTATTTTTATTTTACCCGATACTCCTCAAATCCTTTTCTGGCTTTTGAGCATCTATTTTTTAATAAATTCTTTACCTGACAAAAATTTAACTAAAAAAAGCTGTACTTTTCTTATAATGTCTGGTGTATCAATTGGATTTGCCTTGCTTTCAAAATACACATCAATATTTTTATGCTTAGGTGCTTTTATTTATATTTTATTTGATAATTCAAAATGGCTTAAAACAAAATCGCTTTATCTATCTGTTTTAATTTCTTTAATCCTGTTTATTCCTGTTATTTGGTGGAACGTGGAAAATAATTTCATTAGCTTTACTTTTCAAAGCGAAAGAGTTGATATTTCAAAATCGGGTTTAAGACTTGATTACTTTGCTACTGAATTTTTAGGACAATTCTTTTATAACAATCCTGTTAATTTTATAATTATTATTATTTCTATTATTGCCATTATCAAGAAAAAAGAATTTATAGATAAATCATATTTGAAATTATTATTATTTCTCAGCTTACCTTTAATAATTACTTTTTTATGTTTTTCATTCTTCCGCCGGACATTACCTCACTGGACAGGTCCTGCTTATCTCAGTTTAATACTTATTGCTTCAGTATATTTAAGTGAAATTTATGTTAAAAAAGCAAAAAAAATACTATTCCCAATACCGGTACAATTCTCAATATACTTTTTACTTATTGTTCTAATTCTCGGTATTTCACAAATTAAATACGGAATTTTCAATATTAAAAAAAATGACATTTCATTGGATTTATATGGCTGGCAACAATTAAGTGATAAATTTTCTGTAATTGTTAAGAATGATTTTAAGAAAAACCTTATTAAACCTGATGCTGCTATTATATCGCACAGGTGGTTTCCTGCTGCTAATATTGATTATTATGTTGCACAGCCTTTAAATATTAAATTATTTGCTATTGGAAGTCTTGAAAAAATACACAAATATGCATGGATAAATATTAAAAGAGGAAATTTACAAAAAGGAATGGATGCGTACTTTATTACTTCAGGCAGAGATTATAAAGACCCGAATGATATTTATGCTGATTATTTTGAAATGATTGAAATAGCTGATACAATACCAATATTCAGAAGTAATAAAAAAATAATGAACATGTTTGTTTTCAGAATGAAAAACCTGAAGAAACTTCCTATTAATGAATTAGAAGAAAAAAATTAATATTACTGAATCAAATATTTTTAATTTGTGATTTATAATTTTCTTTTCACTTCAACTTCTTTAAAACCTTCAATTATGTCGCCAACTTTAATATCATTATAATTTTCAATATTCAAACCACATTCATAACCGGCTTTAACTTCCTTTGCATCATCCTTAAAACGTTTTAATGAACCGAGCATACCTGTATAAGCTACAATACCATCACGAATAATACGAACTTTAGTATTTCTGTTAACGACACCGTCTAACACCATACAACCTGCAACAGTTCCAACTTTTGTAATTTTAAAGATATCCCGTATTTCTATATTACAAACAATTTTTTCTTCAATATCAGGTGATAACATACCTTCAATAGCAGATTTAATTTCTTCTATTGCCTGGTAAATAATTGAATAGAGACGAATATCTATCTGTTCTTTTCCTGCAAGTTTTCTGGCGGCAATAGAAGGACGAACCTGAAAACCTATAACAATAGCATCAGAAGCAGAAGCGAGCAATATATCAGATTCTGTTATCTGACCTATAGCTTTATAAATAATATTTACCTGTATTTCTTCTGTCGATAATTTCAGTAATGAATCAGACAGAGCTTCAACAGAACCATCTACATCAGCTTTTACAATTATATTAAGTTCCTTAAAATCACCCACTGCAATACGTCTTCCAATTTCATCAAGAGTAATATGTCTTTGAGTTCTGACTCCTTGTTCTCTTTGTAATTGAAACCTTTTGTTTGCAATGGATTTAACCTCACGTTCGTTATTCATTACATTAAAAGTATCTCCTGCCTGTGGAGCACTGTTCAATCCAAGCAATAATAATGGGGTTGAAGGTCCGGCTTCTTTAACTAACAAATTTCTTTCATTATACATAGCTTTAACTTTTCCATGACAAGAACCTGCTAAAACAATATCACCAACTCTCAAAGTTCCATTTTGCACCAATAATTTAGCAACGTATCCCCTACCCTTATCAAGAGAAGATTCTATAATAGTTCCAAAAGCAATTTTAGAAGGATTACCTTTCAGTTCAAGAAGTTCTGCTTCTAATAAAACCTTCTCTAATAATTCATTAATATTAATTCCGGCTTTAGCTGATATTTCCTGACTTTGAAATTTTCCTCCCCAATCTTCAACAAGAATATTCATTTTTGATAATTCTTCCTTTATCTTTTCGGGGTTGGCATTAGGTTTATCAATTTTATTAATAGCAAAGACCATAGGAACTCCTGCTGCTTGAGCATGATTTATTGCTTCTTTGGTTTGAGGCATTACATTATCATCGGCTGCAATAACAATAATCACAATATCTGTAACCTTTGCTCCTCTGGCACGCATAGCAGTAAATGCTTCATGACCGGGTGTGTCGAGGAAAGTAATTTTTTTATCATTTTCTAAAGTTACTTCATAAGCTCCAATATGCTGGGTTATTCCACCTGATTCACCTGCAATAACATTTGTTTTTCGGATATAATCAAGCAATTTTGTTTTCCCGTGATCTACATGCCCCATAACTGTTACAATAGGTGATCTTTCTATCATATCTTTTTGGCTATCCACATCTTCTTTTTGCTTAATAGCTTCCTGCACATCAACACTAACAAATTCGACATCATAACCAAACTCTTCTGCAACAAGATTTAAAGTTTCAGCATCCAGACGTTGATTAATAGAAACAAATAAACCGAGTGTCATGCAAGCTGATATTATTTGGTTTACAGGAACATCCATCATTGTAGCCAATTCATTAGCTGTAACAAATTCTGTAACTTTTATAACTTTCTTTTCATCTTCAATCTTCTGTTGTTCTTTTATTTTATGCTGGCTTATAGTTTCACGTTTTTGTCGTCTGTATTTTGATGCTTTTGATTTACCGGCAGTACTTAAGCGTGCTAAGGTTTCCTTAATTTGTTTTTGAATTTCTTCTTCTGATAATTCCGGCTTATAACGATCTTTTCTGGTTTTAGCATCTTTATATTTTGTTTTTTGTCTGTCCTTAATTGTTTCCTGTTCTTTAGTTTTTATTCCACCTTGCTGCTTCGAAATTCTTCTTCTTTTTTTCTTTTTAGATGTAACTTGTAAATCTTTTGATGAAGCAACAGGTTTTTTATCAATTTTTTTGGATTCGGGAATGTCAATTTTATCTATAATTTTCGGACCTGATAATTTTTTAATTTTAGTTTTAATAAATTTTTCTTCCTTTACATATTTCTTTTGTTCTTCTTCTATCTTTTTCTGCTTAACAGGTTGTTCTTTAACAGGTCTTTCCTTTGCAATTTTAGTTTTATCTTTTTTAGGTTTTACAACTTTCTTAAGTTTCTTCTTCTTTTCTTCTCTTTCAATTCTTTTTTCTTCGGCTGATTTCCTTGGTGGTTTTGTTTTAGTATTTATAGCATCCAAATCAATTTTTCCTACAACTTTAATCTTAGAGCCATTTTCAGGAACCGGTTCTTTTTCTGACTTTACTTCTTGTTTCTCTTTAATTTCTTCTTTTTGTTCATCTTCTATTTGCTTGGTTTTCCTGAGAGGTTCTTGCTCCTTGATTTTATCTTCTTTCTTTGTTTCTTTCTTTGTTTCTTTCTTTGTTTCTTTCTTTGTTTCTTTCTTTGTTTCTTTCTTTG
>JAIOSH010000539.1 GCA_021107685.1 Bacteroidales bacterium
AACAGGATTCAAGCCACCAAAACTCAAAGACCTGAGTCAGACAGGAAAAATTCGCAAAGGATTTCGTTTGGCTAATCCCGATTTGAGACCTGAAACCTTAACGAATTATGAATTAGGATACTCTCATCATTTTTCAGAAAAGATAAAGATAAATACTGCTGTTTATTATTCTCTTGGAAAAGATTTTCAATATATGATAGGCACAGGGGATTCTATTGATACCGGAGGAAGCAGTTTAAAACCTGTGCTACAATCTGATAATGTTGCAAGAATTGGAGTAGCAGGTGGTGAATTAAGTTTGAGTTATTTTGTGAGTAAAAACATTTCTTTTAATGTAAATTACTCATACAATTACTCAAAGATCATTGAATTTGAAAATTCAAAAATAAATCCTGATAAAGATTTAACAGGAAGGTATATGGTTGAAGTATCTCCTCATTTATTTTATGCAGGAATAAACTATAAAAATAAATACTTTGCAGCGAATTTTAATTGCAATTATGTGGATGAACAGTGGTATGATGATGAAAATACAATTTTGACAGATGACTATTTTGTTGCAAATCTCAAGTTATCAAAAACTATAAAAAAGCATTATAAAATCTATTTAGACTTTCAAAATATTTTTGACAATGAATTTGTTGACAGAAAAGGAAAACTGTCTCCAGGAAGGTATATAATCGGAGGGTTTCAATATATTATTTAAATATTTTATTTATTAATTAACTAAATTTTTAAATTATGAAAAGAACATTTATTTTTTTATTAGCATTAATGTGTGCATCTGTTGTTTTTTCACAACAAGACACACTTGCTAAATGGACATTTCCAACAGGAAATATGAGTGATACATTGCCTGATCTGGCAAGTGATTTAAATCTCAATAAATATATTTTTACTGAGGGAGGCACAAGTGCAATAACAATGAAAAATGGTGCTACAACAAAGGCGGCACAAACAACTGATTGGGATAATGGTGCCATTATAAAATCATGGCAAGTAGAAATTAATACTACCGGTTTTGAAAATATTGTAGTAAGTTCAAAACAAACTGCCGGTGGCTCTAATCCGGGACCAAGAGATTTTAATTTTCAATATAGAATTAGTACATCAGGTATTTGGACAGATATTTCAGGAGGGATTATTACAGTTGCTAACGATTGGACAAGCGGTGTGATTGACAATATTCAGTTAGCTGTTGACTGTAATGATCAAACATCTGTTTTTTTACGCTGGCTAATGGTATCGGATTATGATATTAATGGAGATATTGTCTTAAGTGCAGGGACTGCAAAAATTGATGATATTATTATTATAGGTGAAACTGTGTCGGGTGTTGCAGATATAACTGAGGGTATTATTAATATTGATGTTTATCCTAATCCTTGTGTGGATAATCTTTATATTGAATCAAAAAATGAAATAAAGAAAATTGAAATTTATAATATTTATGGAAGTAAAGTGTATGATGTAGAGAAAAACACTAACACGTATTCTGTTAATACAAATATGTTTGAAAATGATATTTATTTATTGTATATACATTTTTCAGATAACAGAAAATCAATCACAAAAACTATCGTAGTGAATTAATTTTTCTTTTATAAACATATCTTTACGCACATTATCAAGGACTAAGATTCCTGAAAATATTTTTAAACTATATTCGGAATAATTATATTGTCCAAGTATTCAAGCCTGATGTTGTAAATTCATATCTTTTAGCTTCACCACCGAATTTACTAAGTGCTTTGATAACTTTTGAACGTGTATTGTTAGGACAATAAAATATCATAAATCCACCGCCACCGGCTCCTGATATCTTTCCACCGGTAGCACCATTTCGGATAGCAATATCATATATTTCATCAATAAAACTGTTTGAAATATCATTTGCCATTAATTTTTTATTTTGCCAGCCATAATCAAGAATTTCACCAATTTTATCAAGTTCACCTTTAAGTATAGCTTCCTTCATCATAATTGCCTGTTGTTTCAGGTTATGTGTGGCTTCAATTGAGATTTTATTTTTTCTGATAACATTTTGAGATTGGGCTTCAATAATTTTTGATGATAACCTGCTGGTTTCAGTGTTAAATAATACCAGGTTATAAGCTAATTCATTTAAATAAGCGGTTTTTATCCGTAAAGGGTTTACTATTACTTTATCATCTTTGTAAAATTCCATAAAATTAACACCGCCAAAAGTTGCTGCATACTGGTCTTGCTTGCCACCTGCCATTTTCAGGTCAATTCTTTCAATTTCATAAGCAAGGCGAGCCATATCATATTCACCCAATGGAAGGTTTAGCCATTCTGTAAAAGCTCCTAAAATAGTAACGACTAAAGTTGAGGATGTTCCTAAACCTGAACCAGGAGGAGCATCAACAAAAGTTGTTAATTCAAAAGAAACAGGTTTTTTAATAAAACTTTTTATAATCCTGTTATAAATTCCTTTATGTAAATCAAGATTTCCATCAATTTTTAATCTGTCTGTTGATTTTAATTCATAATGTTCGTTTTTATCAACAGAATTAAAAATAATCTTTCCATCATTTCTTGGTTGTATTGTAGCATAAGCATACATACTAATTGTAGCATTTAAAATAGCTCCTCCGTAAATATCTGAATATGGAGCAACATCAGTGCCTCCGCCGGCTAAACCTAATCTTAATGGTGCTTTGCTTCTTATAATCATTTTTGTCTTTATTTATAATTATTTAAATAATAAATCTATGCTTTCTAACATCCTTTCCCATGAATATTTTTTCTTTTCTTCTTTTATATTTTCAATAAATTCTTGTTCTTTATTCTCATCATAAAATTTTAAAATTGCTTCAGCTATTTTTTCACTATCACGTTCAACCACATATCCTACTTTTCCATCAGGTACTATTTCTGCAAGACCACCAACATCTGTAATAATCATAGGTTTATTGAAATGATAAGCTATTTGAGTAACCCCGCTCTGAGTCGCGTCTTTATAGGGTTGAACTACAATATCGCAAGCACAAAAATAATTTAACACATAACTGTCGGGTATGAAATCATTAATCATAATAACTTTGTCTTTTAAATTGTTTTTTTTAATGATATCAAAATAGGGTTTAGAATCTGTATAAAACTCACCTGCAACAATCAGTTTTAATGGAAGTTCTTTTAAGCATTTATTTCCGAGTGCTTCTAATAATAAATCCAATCCTTTGTAATCCCTGATAAAACCAAAAAATAATATATAATTAGTATTTTCATTTAAATTTAAAGTTTTTTTTGCAACATTTTTTGGTATGGGATATCCAAAATTATCATATAAAGGGTGTGGGCAAAAGCGTTTAGGTTTTTGTTTATCAAAAGTTTCCAGATCATTTGAGACTGTTTTTGACATTGCTATAAATCCATCAACGCTTTTAACGAAATACTTTGCCAGCATCCTGTCTCCAACTCTTTTTTCATGAGGAATAATATTATCAATTATTGAAATTATTTTAGTATGTTTTTTTGACCTGATAAGTCTTGCAATAGTACCTAAGCAAAGAGCCATAAAAGGAATCCAAAATTTAATAATTACAAGGTCGGGTTTTATTTTTTTAATTTTCCATCCGATAATAAACCAATTAAATGGATTAATGGAATTTATTGCAATTTTAATATTTAAATTTTCAGGTGGAGGGTCAGTGGAATATTGTGTCTTTCCAGGAAATAATAATTTCGGATATTGTAATTTAAAAGTATAAATTATTACTTCATCTCCATTTTGTTGATATGCTTTAGCTAATCTTTCATTATAAGTTGCCAGCCCCCCTCTTAAAGGATAAGCTGAGCCAATGATTACAATTTTGCGTTTTTCTTTATTTTTCATTAAAATACTTAATCATGATTTTTGAAGCCCAATTTTTTTTCAATCAGATAATTATTTTTATCCGATGAGCTTCGCGATATCATTTCAGCCAAAAAGCCTGTAAGGAATAATTGTGTACCCAGTATCATAGCTAATAACCCAAAAAAAAACAATGGTCTTTCTGTCATTTTATAACCTGCCATAAAAAATTTTGCATAAGCTAAATAAGCAGCAATTATAAAACCAATTATAAAAATCAGTGTGCCTAAGGAACCGAACAAATGCATAGGTCTTTTGCCAAATTTTGAAACAAAAAAAATTGATAAAAGGTCTAAATATCCTTTAATATATCTTTCCATTCCAAATTTTGTTACTCCATATTTTCGTTTTTGATGATGTACAATTTTTTCGGTAATATTAGTATAACCGGCCCATTTAGCAATAACAGGAATATAACGATGCATTTCGCCATAAACATCAATATTTTTTACAAGTTCATTTTTATATGCTTTTAAACCGCAATTAAAATCATGTATTTTGATTTTAGAAATTTTGCGTGTTGTCCAATTAAAAAATTTTGAAGGTATTCTTTTTGAAAAAGGGTCGTGACGTTTTTTCTTCCAGCCGGAAACCATATCAAATCCTTGTTCTTTAATCATTTTATATAGTTCAGGAATTTCATCAGGGTTATCCTGCAAATCAGCATCCATAGTAATAACAACATCTCCGCAGGCTGCTTCAAAACCCTTATTAAGAGCTGCCGATTTACCGTAGTTTCTTTTAAATTTTATTCCCTTGATATTTTTATCTGAACCAACTAATTTTTCAATTTCCTGCCATGAATCATCATTGCTCCCGTCATCAATATAAATTATCTCGTAAGAAAGATTATTTTTATATACTACACGAGTTATCCAATCTGTTAATTCTATTAACGATTCTTCTTCGTTATATAAGGGAATTACTAATGAAATATCCATTTGATCTTTTATTGAATATTATTATCAATAGAATTATCTTCCTTTTTAATAAATATGGATACAAAAAGTGAAAAAATTGCAGAAAAAAAAGTAAATAAAACAAAATTTGAAACTGCTAACATCACAGGTGAAGTAAATTTTTTAGTAAAGCTCATTGTAATCTCAAGTTGTTCATCGGAAATATCCGGCATTCGTTCAATTGCTGCTTCTTCAGATCTTTCAAGTATTTGAAGTATTATGTCAGCACCAAGAAATTTGTAAAATATGAATGAAAAAATACCAAAAATAATTGAAGCATATAAGCCAATTATAAAACCGGTAGAAAAGCTTTTACCATAAGTGATATATCCATTTAAATATTTATCCCTGTATGTTTTAATTCCCCAAATAATACCGAGAAGTAAAATAATATAATTTAAAGAATCTAGATATTTATTCAGGCTAAGATCAAAAACATATAAGAGCAATGTTAATAGTATCACTAAGACACTTATTATTAATCCATAGTTTAAAGTGATTTTCCCTGATGAAATTTCTTTATTTTCCATAATGATTATTTTTAGTTATTATTTGGCAAATTTAAATATTTTTAAAAAAAACTGAAATTATTATTGTTAATAATTAACATATTTGTAATTTTGCAATCGGGTAAGTCTTATACGACCAGCTCCTGTTGAACTCCCCCAGGGTCGGAAGGCAGCAAGGGTAAACGGTTGTAGCGGTGCGATATAAGTAGCTTACCCTTTTTTTATTTAACGAATAATTGTAACAGTTCCAAAAGTTTTAGGATCTTTGCTATTAAAATCCGAACCTTTCCAATATGTATTATCTTTGAATATTCCCATTGCTTTCCAAAGATAAAAACCTTCCGGCATTAAATTGCCATCATAATATCCATCCCAGCTCTCAGTAGGGCTTCCATAAATATCAATCTTATCGGATTCCCACAATATATTTCCTTTTGTGTCAAATACCTCAATATGATATACCTTTAAATTTATTCCTTTTGGCGAAAATTTACTGATTTCATCATTAGGATTATTGGGTGAGAAAGCATTTGGAATATATAATCCTTTAAAAAATATTTTATGTTCAAGTATTGCTGTATCAGTACATTTATATTCATTATAAGCAATTAATGTAACAGTGTATAGACTGTCTTCTTCATACATTTCAATCGGGCTTGCTGAAGTGGAAGTATTTCCGTTTCCAAAATCCCATTCATAATGAGTTGCAAATATTGACTGATTTTGAAAATGAGTTTTACCTTGTATGCCCTGATAATCAGATGTTATTGTAAATGAACTGTAAGGTACAGGGTAAACCATTATTCCTTTTATAATACTATTATTACACCCATATTTATTAAATATAGTCAGTTTCACTTTATAAAGACCGACCCTGCTATAAACATAAGCCGGATCTATCATTGTTGATGTATCTGAAGTTGAATAAGGGTCGGCAAACTACCAAAAACAAGAATCAATAATTGTTTGAGTAGAATCTATAGCAATAAAAAAAGTTGGGTCGTCCACACAAGCATTATAAAACTCAAAATCTGCTTCGGGAATACTACTGACAATAACCGGTTGAACTATTGTATCGGAACATCCGCAGGAATTTGTTACGGTCAATTTTACATCGTATATCCCAATTGTACTATAAAGATGTGAGGGATTTTTGAGAGTGGAAGTATGATTATCACCAAAATCCCACAACCATGCAGTAATTGTATCTCCATTTGCATGTGACAGATCTTTAAAATATATGTTACTTCCTTCACATACTGCCATAGTGCTATCGAAATAAGCTGTTGGTGTTGGGTGCACAATTACATCTTTTGTTAAAGTATCATAAATTTGAATCTCATCATAATTGGCTGAGATTATTAATTCTACGGTATAAACCCCTGATGTATCATATAAATGTGTTAAAGTATCAATTTTTTCAGTATAATGAAGCGTATCGCCATCGCCGAAATCCCAATACCAATTTTCAATATTCACAAATACAGATCCATAAGAAAAATCATAAAAATATGTTGGGTAGCCGTAACAAACATTATCATAATTATATAAAGCAACAATTGCAAAATCAACAAATATGGTTTTTGTAGTATCTTCTATACCTCCATTTGAATCTGTTATCGTTAAACTTACATCATAATAACCCGGAGCAGTAAATTTATGTGAAGGGTTCTGTGAAGTTGATGTATTACTAGTCGAAGCAGTATCTCCAAATTCCCAATACCATTGATTAATTATTGTACCAAAGCTTGGTTTAGAAGAATCGGCAAAGAAAATTCTTAGATTATATGTTGTAGAATCAACTACAAAATTAGCAAGTGGTAATTCACTGACTAATACATAATGGTGTATTGAATCTCTGCAACCGTTTGCATCTTCAATTAAAAGTTTTACAGTATAAATTCCTGCTGAATCGTATAAATGAGTAAAAGTTATATTATTTGAAGTATTTCCATCTCCTAAATCCCATTGACGGGAAACAATAGGGGAACCATGAGGTAGGGATTCATCCTGAAAAGGAGTAGGTAAACCCAATGCTACATTTTGAAAGCCAAACTCTGCTTCGGGTAAAGAATCAACCATAATGGGTTTTGTAATATCATCCTGACAGCCATGTGTGTTTTCAACAGTAAGATCTACATAGAATATTCCAGGGTTAGAATACAGATGAACGGGATCTTGTTCGGATGACGTATTCCCGTCATCAAAATCCCAGAGCCATGAAGCAATAGGAACACCCTGTGTCTGAGTGTCATCTGTAAAATATGTACTATCTTTAAAACAGGTTTCATCAGTATGAAAATTTGCAATTGGCGGATAATCTACAATAATTGTATCTATCTTAAAATCATCGCATCCATTTGAATTAATAACAGATAAAATAACAAAATGTTCGCCTATTTCATAAAATATATGATCAATATGTTGTTTTGTATAATTAATATAACCATCTATATTCCAGAGCCAAGATGTTATACTATCAGCATTGGGGATAGAAATATCAGTAAAATATGTTTTTTTACCCAAGCAAGCCGGTGTATAAATAAAATCAGCAACAGGCAAAGAATCTATTGTAATATCTATGATTGTATCATCAACACATAAATTTGCATTTTCTACAATTAATTTAACATTATAGATACCAGGTGAGTTATATAAGTTAGATGGATTCTGAGAAGTAGATGTATTTCCATCGCCAAATTCCCAGGACCATGAAATAATGTTGGAACCGGAACCATTGGAATTATCAAAAAAATGAGTAATATTACCAAGGCAAGTACCTAAATATGTAAAATTTGCTACTGGTAAGGGATTGACTAAAACAGGCTTTGTAATAGAATCAGAACATCCATATTTAGTCTTTATAATAAGCTTAACATTAAATACACCAGATTCAGTAAAAAGATGTGTGGGATTTTGAAGTGTTGAAGTATTATTTACTCCTGAAGCAGGGTCGCCAAAATTCCAAAGCCAATAATTAATAGTATTTCCAAAACCTTGTGATGTGTCTGTAAAAGCTGTAGGGATTCCAAAACATACAGTATCAGAAAAAAATCCGGCTTGTGGCAAGGGATCAATAATTACATTTTTGCTTGTAGTATCAAAACATCCGTAATTATTAGCTACTGATAGAGATACATTAAATGTATCTGCCGTATTATAAATATGAGAAGGGTTTTGTAATGTTGAATTGCCTCCGTCATCAAAATCCCAGTACCAGGAAATTAAACTGTCTGCATTATGTTGGGATTCATCAATAAAAAAAGTAGTATCGTGTAAACAGCCAATATTAAAGGTAAAATCAGATGCCGGTAAATAAACGGAAACAGGTTTTGTAATACTTGTATCACAACCGGATGAGTCAGTTACTGTTAAAATAACATAATAAATATTATTAATACTATAAGTGTGAGAAGGATTCTGAAGGTTTGATGTATCACCATCATCAAAATCCCAGTGCCAATAAGTAATTAAGCCTATGCCATTCACATAAGATGAGTCCTGAAATTGAACACTATCGCAATATTGAATATAATTAAAATTCGGAGTAACAGGGCATTGGGAAAACACAAAAGTATTTAATGCAAGTAAGAAAAAAATATTAAGAATAAATTTATATATATAAAATGGTTTTTTTTTATCCATTATATTTAATTATTTGAAATTTATTTTCATGTTTTATTTTCAAAATACAAATTTATAAAATTATTAAGAATTATACGAATTTTCGTATAAAAAGTTTTATTTTACCGAATTATTACGCAAAAAGCATACTAAAAACTTCTTCAATTTTACCTGCAGGACTTATACTAATATTATACTTAGTTTTATCAATACCTTTCATATTATATTTTGAGATAAATATTTGCTTAAAGCCTAATTTATCAGCTTCTGCAATCCTTTGTTCAATGCGATTTACAGGTCTTATCTCACCCGAAAGACCTATTTCAGCCGCAAAACATATCTGTTTATCAACAGGGATATCTTCATTTGATGAAAGAATAGCAGTAACAACTGCCAAATCAATACCGGGGTCATCAACTTTAATTCCACCTGCAATATTTAAAAAAACATCTTTAACACTTAATTTGAAACCGCTTCTTTTTTCCAAAACAGCTAAAAGCATACTTAATCTTCGTAAATCAAAACCTGTTGAAGAGCGTTGAGGTGTACCATAAGCAGCAGAGCTTACTAAAGCCTGAGTTTCAATAAGCATAGGTCGCAAGCCTTCAATTGTTGCAGCAATAGAAATTCCGCTTAAATCATCATCTCTTTGCGAAATTAAAATTTCCGATGGATTGGAAACCTCCCTTAAACCTGAATTTCGCATTTCATATATACCAAGCTCGGATGTTGAGCCAAATCTGTTTTTTGTTGCCCTTAATATACGATAACCGTAATTCCTTTCGCCTTCAAACTGAAGCACTGTATCAACCATGTGTTCCAGTATCTTTGGACCGGCAAGAATACCTTCCTTAGTAATATGACCTATTAAAAAAACAGGAGTGTCGGTTAGCTTGGAATATCTTTGCATTTCAGCAGCACATTCCCTTATTTGTGAAATGCTTCCTGCAGATGAATCAATAATATCCGTATTTAAAGTCTGTATAGAATCAATAATTACAAGTTCGGGCTTAAGCTGTTCAATTTGTTGAAAGATATTCTGTGTCGATGTTTCTGTAAGGATATAACAATCAGGATTATTTAAACCAATTCTTTCAGCCCGCATTTTTATCTGCTGCTCACTTTCCTCTCCTGTTATATAAAGCACTTTCATATTTTTTAAATTCAATGCTATCTGCAACATTAATGTTGACTTTCCAATGCCTGGTTCTCCTCCAACTAATATCAACGAACCGGGAATCATACCACCGCCAAGCACACGGTTTAATTCATTATTATATGTATTTATTCTTAATTGATCTCCATGTTTTATGTCTTCAATTAAATGAGGTTTCCCAATATTCTTTTTTTTAGAATATTCCACCCATTTATTTTTATCATCACTTCTTTGAACAACTTCTTCAACATAAGTATTCCATTCATCACAAGAAGGGCATTTACCTATCCACTTTATGGATTGTGCGCCGCAATTCCTGCAATAAAATAAGGTTTTAGATTTTGCCATTGTTTTGATAAAAATTAATTACGATAGGAAATAACAGATTTTACTATATTGATTTTATCTTCTCTTCAATTAAACTTGTTGAATAGCCCGGCAAGAAATCAATTGTTATGATTTCTCCACCATTATTTGAAACA
>JAIOSH010000485.1 GCA_021107685.1 Bacteroidales bacterium
ACACAGGATGTGCTAAATTATAAACCCATCATTAACATTTCCCAATGGTGCTGGTGCTGCCAGGTGAATTCATATTCAGAAAATGATATAAAGAAATATCTTGATTCAATATCAGTATTAGAGTCTGAATTTCCTGATGTTACCTTTGTTTATATGACAGGAAATGCACAAACAGGCCCTGGGAATCATTATAATCAAAGCCTAACTCAGGGATATAACAGGTATCTTCGCAATGAGCAAATTCGCAACTATTGTATTGCCAACAACAAGGCTCTGTTTGACTTTGCAGATATAGATTGCTGGTGGTATAACCCAATCTCTGAAGAATGGGAACTCAGCACCTATGAATATTGGAATGGAAGCGATACCATAACCGTTCCATATGAGCACTCTCAATATAATTTAAATCAGGCAGGACACACTTCTTATGAGAACTGTGAGAATAAAGGTAAGGCAGTATGGTGGATGATGGCAAAATTAGCAGGATGGGGGGAAGAAGGTATCAGCGTAAATTTAAAAGCTTTTCTCGAAGGCCCTTTTAACGGAACAGATATGGATGCATATTTGAATACCATACTTCCCTTGACACAGCCTTACAACATTGCTCCCTGGAATTATGCAGGAACTGAAAGTGTTGTTTCCATTCCTAATACGAATGTTGTTGATTGGGTATTGGTTGAATTAAGAGAAACAACAGGTGATGCTTCTACAGCTACTTCCGATTCCATCATCGCTCAACAGGCAGCCTTCATATTAAATAACGGTTCAATTGTTGGTCTGGATGGTTCTTCCATTCTATCATTCAATCATTTAATCACTCATAATTTATTCGTAGTAATATGGCACAGAAATCATCTCGGAGTAATGTCAGCCAATCCTGTAAACGAATCAGGTGGAGTTTACACTTACGATTTTACAACGGGAAGTGGGCAGGCTAATGGCGGAGCAAACGGCCACAAAGAAATAGGTACAGGAGTGTGGGGAATGGTAGGAGGTGATGGCGATGCAAACAAGCAAATCAGTAATGCCGATAAAAATGATGTATGGGCAGTACAAGCAGGTAGTGCAGGCTATCTGTCAGGTGATTTTACAATGGATGAACAGGTAAATAATACTGATAAAAATGACATCTGGGCACCGAACAGTGGAAAAGGCGGGCAAGTGCCTGATGGGATGATAAAAGGTTATCAATGCCAGGTGCCTGAATAATTGACCTAATTAAAAATTGTTTAATGAAAAGCAGGATAGTATTCCCAAAGGAGGGTTTGAATGTTAAGTGCCGAAATAAATTGAATTAAAAACCTTGATACACTGCATTACGGAGCAGACACAACTTATCCCGCACTTTTTAGTCGGGACCGCCATACATTCAGATATCGAATACGACAGTTTCATTAATCATCAATGAATTGTGCAATTGTTTTTAAGGACTTAAACCTTTTCGATCTAAAAATTTTTTTTAACTCCCAATCATAGATAATTTTTATACTTTTGAATCCTTAAATTTTTTTATTTATTTTTAAATAATCTTTTATGAAAAACCTACTTGTTTTATCAGTATTATTAGTTTTTTTCTATGGTTGCAACCAATCAACTGAAAAAACAAAAGAAGAAAAATTTATTATTTTATCCGGAAAAATTGAAAATTCCAAAACAAATTTTATTACCCTGAAATTTAAAATAAGAACAGATACGGCATTTTTAGATACAAACGGATATTTTAAAGAAAAATTTAAAATTAACATGCCCGATTATTATACTTTCAGGCATGGTAATGAATTTGCCACCTTGTTTTTAATTCCTGATGATAGTATTTATCTTACACTTAATCCTGATGAATTTGACGAAACATTAAAATTTTCAGGAAAAGGTTCGGCAATAAATAATTATTTGATAAATAAATATTTATTAGATGAAAGTTTAGAAGTAAATTATCGTGAATTATATATGTTGAATGTTAAAGAATTTACTTTAAAAGTGGATTCAATTTATGATATTATGAAACATAATTTCAATAATTTTTTGCAATCAAATAATAATATTAATGAAAAATTAATTGAATTGGAAAAAGCTAAAATGCTTTATGACTGGGCAAATAAAAAATTGAATTATTCACAATATTACAAATATTATACAAAAAAAGATACTGTTATCCTTGGTGATGATTATTACAATTATCTCTCAAATATTGATTTTAATGACAGTTTATTATTACAATTAAAAAAATTTAAAATTTTTCTTATGGATTATCTAAATATAAAGGCAGATGATATATATGATAATGACCAGGTCCTTCGGGATTCGGTTAATGGTCTGTTAATTGCACAATTCAAAGCTATTGATCAAAATATTAAAGATAAAGCCGTAAAAAACTATTCTTTGTATCAAGTTATGGATAACCAGATTAAATATATCAGTACAAAAGACATTGATGATTTAATATTATATTTTGAAAATAATTGTACTAACGAAGAAAATGTTTTAAAAATCCGGAAAGATTATAAAAAATGGGAGAATCTTGGAAAAGGAAAACCTGCTCCTGATTTCAGTTATCCTGATATTAACGGAGAAATAATTTCTTTAAAAAATTTCACAGGAAAATATATATACATTGATGTTTGGGCAACATGGTGTGCACCTTGTATTAAAGAACTTCCATATCTGGAAAAATTACAGGAAGAATTTAAAAATAATAATATTGTATTTATGAGTGTTTCTATTGATAATAAAGCTGAACTATGGGAGAAAATGGTAAAAGAAAAAAATATGAAAGGCATTCAGCTATATGCAAAAGAAGCATGGAAATCATCAATTGCACAAAATTATTATGTAAATTCAATACCCCGCTTTATTTTAATCGGTAAAGACGGAAATATAATCAATGCAAGGTCATCACGTCCGTCAGGTAATATAAAGGAAGTTATAACACAGCTTGATGGCATTTAAGAATAATTTACTGAATGGAAGATATAAAAGAAAATAATGAATTAGAGCAGAATTTACAGGATGCAGAGGATACGGAAATCACCGAATTATCAACAGGTGAATTGCATAAAACTATCCATTTATCAGGTATGTATGAAAACTGGTTTTTGGATTATGCCTCTTATGTTATTCTTGAAAGAGCCGTACCTGATATTGATGATGGTTTAAAACCCGTACAACGCAGGATATTACACGCATTGAAAGAGTTGGATGACGGAAGATATAATAAGGTAGCCAATGTTATTGGAAATACAATGAAATATCATCCGCATGGGGATACTTCAATTGGTGATGCACTTGTACAATTAGGACAAAAAGATTTATTGATCGACACACAGGGGAACTGGGGAAATGTTTTAACAGGCGATAGTGCTGCCGCATCCAGATATATTGAAGCAAGGCTATCAAAATTCGCATTGGAAGTTCTTTTTAACTACAAAACAACAATATGGAAATTATCTTATGACGGCAGAAATAAAGAACCTGTTACTTTACCTGCAAAATTTCCATTATTATTGGCACAAGGTGTTGAAGGCATTGCCGTAGGTTTGGCTTCCAAAATATTACCCCATAATTTCAATGAACTGATAGATGCTTCAATAAAAATTTTACAGGGAAAAGAATTTAAAATACTCCCCGATTTCCCTACAGGAGGAATGGCTGATTTAACAAAATATGATAAGGGTCTTAGAGGAGGAAAAGTTAGAATAAGAGCTAAAATTAATCAAATAGATAAAAAAACACTTGTTATTACTGAAATCCCTTTTACAACTACTACCACAAACCTGATTGATTCAATTGTAACAGCTAATGAAAAAGGGAAAATTAAAATTCGTAAAATTGATGATAATACAGCAAGAAATGTAGAAATTTTAATTCATCTTACACAGGGTGTTTCACCTGACCAGACAATTGATGCTTTATATGCTTTTACTAATTGCGAAATATCTATCTCTCCCAATTCCTGTATTATTGAAAATAGTAAACCTAAATTTATCGGTGTAGATGAAATTTTAAAAGTTGATACAAAAAATACACTTAGCCTGGTTAAAAAAGAATTAGAAATAAGGAGAGCCGAACTTTTGGAACAATTACTTTTTTCTTCGCTTGAAAAAATATTTATTGAAAATCGAATTTATCACGATATTGAAGAATGTGAAACATGGGAATCAGTTCTGAAAACTATTGATAAAGGATTAAAACCCTTTAAAAATCAATTTTATAGAAAAATAACCATTGAAGATATTATTAAATTAACTGAAATTAAGATTAAACGTATCTCAAAATACAATTCACAAAAAGCCGATGAGATAATTAAAAATATAGAATTTGAAATAGAAGAAGTTAATAATCATTTAAATAATCTGATAGATTATACTATAAATTATTTCAGACAGATAAAAAAGAAATATGGTAAAGGACGTGAAAGAAAAACCGAGATCAGGAACTTTGATACAATAGAAGCAAAAATGGTAGCTGCTGCAACCCAAAAGCTTTATATTAACCGTAAAGAAGGTTTTGCAGGTACATCACTTAAAAAGGATGAATATATATGTGATTGTTCTGATATTGATGATATTATTGTTTTTCGCGATGATGGAACTTTAATGATTACAAAAGTTACATCAAAAACATTTATAGGGCATAATGTTTTTTATATTAATATATTTAAAAAAAATGACGACCGTACTATTTATAATATGATTTACAGGGATGGAAGAAGAGGAAAATCTATGGTAAAACGTTTTGCTGTGATGGGTGTAACACGGGATAAAGAATATAATTTGACAAAAGGTACTCAAGGAACTAAAATCCTTTATTTTACTGCTAATCCTAATGGAGAAGCTGAAGTAGTTAAAGTTGATTTAAAACCAAAGCCAAGACTTAAAAAATTATCTTTTGAATATGATTTCAGTGAACTTGGTATAAAAGGTAGAAATTCTAAAGGAATTATTCTTTCACGTCATTATGTAAAAAAAATAATCAAACGCGAGCAAGGCTTTTCAACATTAGGAGCAAGAAACATCTGGTATGATGATACTGTTAAACGCCTTAATACAGATGAAAGAGGAGTATATCTCGGAGCTTTTAAAGGACATGATAAAATTGTTACAATACAGCAATCAGGTAATGTTAAATTATTGAATTTTGACCTTTCAAATCATTTTGATGAAGATATGATCATAATTGAAAAATTTGACCCCAAAAAGATAATTACAGCTATTTATTTTGATGGGGCAATTAAAAAACATTATGTGAAAAGATTTCAGATAGATGTGAATAATAATGGAAATAAAAAAATTGACTTTATTGGTGAACATCCCGAATCTAAGTTAATTCAAATAAGCCTTGATTATTTGCCAAGAGTTGAATTGATTTTTAATGAAAAAGAAAATAAAAAGCCTTATAATAATGAAGTAATTTCCCTGTTTGATTTTATTGCAATTAAAGGTATTAAAGCCAAAGGAAAACGACTTTCTGATCATAGCATTAAAAAAGTAATGATATTGGAACCATTGCCTTATGAATCCGAATCAGAGCAACAGGAAGCTGAAATTACAGAGAAAGAAGAAAAAAAAATAAAAAATGAAAATATCACCGAAAAGAAAAACAATACGAGATATGAATCAAAAACTGACAGTAAAAAAGAAAAAACAAAAACAAAGAACATAAAAATTAAAGATAATGAGACTCAACAAATAGAATTAGATTTTTAAAGAAAATGAAAGAAGAGTATTATACAAATTCTAATATTATTGAGCGAGCATCCGAAATATTAAAGAAAGTACAAAAATATTCTAAACCACATCAAATTTCAATAAAAAAAAATAAAGTCGGTTTGCTTGTAACAGATATGCAGAATTTTTTTCTTGATAAAACTTCACATGCATTTATTCCTTCCTCTATTGCTATTATTGAAAACATTAGAAAACTTCAAAAAACTTGTCAATACTATAATATTCCTGTTATTTTCACACAACATATAAATTCCGATGAAAATGCAGGTATGATGAATAATTGGTGGAGAGATATTATCAGGGATAATAGTACGTATAGCAAAATTAACAAGAAAATATTAATCAAGGATTCAATAATTATCAAAAAGTCACAGTATGATTCATTTTACAAAACCAATCTTCAAAATATTTTAATTAAAGCAGGCATTTCACAATTGATTGTAACAGGTGTTATGACAAACCTGTGTTGTGAGACAACAGTCAGGTCGGCTTTTATCAGAGGATTTGAACCATTTCTGCCTATTGATACATCAGCGACTTACACATTTGATTATCATTTAAGTACAATTTATAATCTCTCATTTGGTTTTACAACGCCATTATTATCCGGTGAATTAATAAAAGCTATTGAATATGCTTATTAATAAAAAGGTAATTATAATTGGCGGAGGTCCCGCAGGTATTGCAACAGCTATTCAATTGAAAAGATATAATATCAATGCTTTAATTATTGAACAAAATCAATTGGGAGGACTTTTAAAAAATGCTTATAAAGTTGAAAATTATTTAGGTTTTCCCAATGGTGTTTCAGGAAGTGAATTAACTGATATATTCAGTAATCATATAATAAAAAAAAATATTGAGGTGTTGTATGACAAGGTTATACAACTTTTATTTGAAAAAGATAAATTTTGTATTCAAACTTGCAAAAATAAATTGGAAAGTGAAATTGTTGTAATTGCTTCAGGTACAAAACCAAAAAGCATTAATAATATTTATGATAACAATATTTTTGATAGGATTTTTTATGAGGTTTATCCGCTAAGAAAAATTAAAAATAAAACCATAGGGATTATAGGTGCTGGCGATGCTGCTTTTGATTATGCTATGACATTGTCTGAAAAAAATAAAGTTATTATTTTTAATCGTGGAGAAAATGAAAAATGCCTGCCTGTATTATTTAAATTAGCCGAAAAGCAAGATAACATATTATATTTAAAAAATTACAAATTAATTGAATTGAAAAAAAACAAGGAAAAATTATTATCTGTATTCAATCAAAATAATACTATACAAAAATTCACTTTTGATTATATTTTATTTGCTATTGGCAGAGAGCCTCAGCTTGATTTTTTATCTGACGGGATAAAACCTCATATTGATTCTCTTATTAAAAACCATAAACTTTTTTTAATTGGTGATGTGAAAAACGGTATATTTCGTCAGGCATCAATAGCAACAGCAAATGGCATTGAAGCAGGTATGTTAATTAGTGTCCATCCACAAAATCTTAAATTGAAATGTTTTTGACACTAATTTCACTAATTTTCACTAATTTAATTCCCCGAAAAAATGGGGCAGGCTGTATTAATTCGTGAAATTCGTGTCATCCATAAAGTCGCAGAGCGACGAACTATTTGTAACCCCTGACGGTAGTCGGGGGTGGTAATGAGGGAGTTACAAAAGTCCCGTAGGGCATATGCGTCAACTTAAGACTTAACACTATCAAGTGTTAAGCCTTAAAATTTTTTATGTCCTTTGTTTCTTTGGCTTTGCAGCCGATTTCATCGCTTTTACTCTTCTTAGAATAAAGTTATTCCTATCTTCAATAACCCATTCCATTTCTTCACCCTTCTTAATGTTTGCAGCCTCAGCAACAGCT
>JAIOSH010000090.1 GCA_021107685.1 Bacteroidales bacterium
AATTAACGAATGCCAACAAAAAATATAGTGCATTTGGCAGATGGTGCTAATTTTGAAGATGATAGCAATAAATGAACATAGCAGTAAATTGAAAGATTGGAGCGTTGAAATGCCAAACGCACCATATTCAAAACTCAGACTGTCTAAAAACTATTAAAAAGCAATTATTTTGACAAAACAGTAAAAAGTATAATATTAAAAAACAGCCATTTAGAAAATTTTAGATTGTGAATAAATAATAATATTCAGGGTTTTTAGACAGACTGCCGTTGTAGCCATTAGGGAAAAAGCAAATGTCCAATATTTTGACGAAATTGAACAGATGCGAAATATTTGTTCAATTATTGTTGCAAATTATATCTTTGTTCAAAAAAACGAAATAAATGGACATGTAATGGCAATTTGTTCATTAATTTGATATATATTTGCAGAATGTTTAGAAAACACTAAATATTGAACAAATGATTGACGTATGAAATTTGATAGACAAAAACCTTATGACGACTTACCAATGCTACCACCAAGCATAGATGTTGAAAACAACCCCCAAATATTACTAAAATTGGTGTTGGCCTCTAGAGCATTAGCAACAGTTAATGGAAACCTAAATCGTTTACCAAACCCATTAATGCTTGTAAATACAATAGCATTACAAGAAGCAAAAACATCTACTGAAATTGAAAATATTTTTACCACAGAAGATGAACTTTATAAGGCAATTTCGGATACTCAGAAAAAAGAAAACATTAATCCTGCAACAAAAGAAGTATTAAAGTATCGTGAAGCTCTTTGGGTTGGGTATAATACTTTGAATGAAAATAAAAAGATTGACGAGGCTTTAATAAAATGTATTTTTAACCAAATAAAAGAAACAACTTCCGGGTATCGACCACCCCAAGCTAAAGTTGTAATAAAAAGGGGACAAAGTGAATTTAGAACAGGAGAGATTGTATATACTCCACCAAGAAAAGAAGGAAAAATAGAAAGTCTTATGGTTAATTTGGTTGACTTTTTAAATAATAATGAAAAATATCCTATTGACCCATTATTAAAAATGTGTATATCACATTATCAATTTGAAGCAATTCATCCATTTCAAGATGGAAATGGGAGAACAGGAAGAATACTTAACTTACTATACTTAGTTAGTCAAGACTTATTATCTCAGCCAATACTCTATATGTCAAAATACATTATTCATAATAAAGAAGATTACTATTATAATTTAGGAACTGTTACTCAACGAAATTCATGGAATTCTTGGATTGAATTTATGTTAGAAGCTGTTGAAAAGACATCTATGCTTACTAATGAACTAATTAATGAAATTTTGGAACAAATGGATTTAACACTTGAATATGCTAAGAATAAAATGAAATGGTATAGTAAGGAGGTTAACGAAGTAATTTTTAGTCAACCATATATAAAACCAAATGTGATAGGAAAAATTATTAAAAAATCTTCGAGAACAACTTTGACTAAATATATTAATGAACTTGTTACGCATAAAATACTAAGACCTCATAAAGAAGGTATCGAGGTTTTTTATATAAATGATGATTTATTAAGAGTATTAAAAGGATAATAATAACAAAACCTAAACACAACGCGGGCTGAAGCTAAACTTGATACTTATAAATATAAATTAAACAACGCTGGGGCTGAAATTTGAAATGCTATTAATCCTGCACTGTGTTTAGCTCAATCGTTATAGGGCATTAGGAATGCAGACTTGAACGGTTGAATTATAACTTTATATCAAATTTGAATATTATTTATTTTAGAATGAGAAAAAAAGCTAAAATACTGATTTCTTTATTGGTTGTACTCTTCATTACACCTGTGATTTTACTATTTGTACTGTCTAAGGTTCATCATCAAACGGCACATGATGAATTAGTTGATTTTATAAACAGAGAATTTGATGGTAAGATTACTTTTAAAGACTTTTCATTTTCTTACCTGAATCATTTCCCCAGGGTACACTTAAATTTACAGGATATTTCAATAAAGGATGATACAAAAGAAATAGCAAAAATCGGCAATCTGGATATACTATTAAACCTAAAAAGATTCTGGAAGAAAAGGCTTAACATTGAGGGGTTAACTGTAAATGACGGTGAGCTTCATTTGATTACTGACAGCCTGGGTCATAAAGCACACATCTTTGGCAGTAAAAAAAAATCTTCCGGCAGTTCTCCGGGGGCTTTGCTGATTAATGCAAATATCATAAGAATTCACAATAGCAGGCTTCACTTTGCAAATGAAATAAAAGGCAATAGAAGTTTTTTTTATATTAAAGAATCACAACTTGATCTTATAACTCAGGACTCTTTGCTACTGCTTAAAGGTTCTTTAGAAGGGCGGCTTGATTCCCTGATATCTAATAATACCACATTATTCAAGGGCCAACCGGTTGAAGGCAGGGAGGTTGTTTTTACAATCAATAGGTATAGCGGAGAGAAAATATTGAAGGAAGGCTATGTGATGGCTCATACCCTCCGACTGGAACCCCGATTCAAAATGAAACCTCATGAAGATGGACAATTGATTGAATTGCATATTTCCGGGGAAGATAATTTTGATGATGTCCTTAGTCTTTTTGAATTTCACACAGGTATAAATTTGATACAGGTTAACCCGGAAGCTAAACTAAAAATCTCATATAATCAAAAGGGATTTGTCAATCCTTTCCTCAGGCCTTATTCTGAACTTGACTTTGAAATATCAAATGCAGAATTTACCGGTGAAGATTTACCATTTCCATTGAAAGTTGGAGGAATAAAGGGAAACTACAATAACGGTGAAGGGCATTCTCCTGAAACATCTGAACTGCAAATAGACACCATTCAT
>JAIOSH010000386.1 GCA_021107685.1 Bacteroidales bacterium
ATACAAATTGATGGGGATTTCTCCCTTCGGTCGAAATGACAAGAAACAACGTTTTCGTTCAAGTACTACTTAATATTTATTTTGCTTTTTTTATATACGCTTCAATCATTATATCATCATCAAAATATTTTATTCTTAGGTTTTTTAAAATAAAAGCATCCTTTAAAAACTTTTTTCCTTCTCCGCCAACAGGTGTTTTAGCAGATTCACCTCCAATGATTTTTGGTGAAATAAATGAAATTACCTTATCAACTATTCCATCATTTATTGCAGAATAATTGAGTGTACTACCACCTTCAATTAAAATACTATCAATCCCTTTTTCTCCTAAAATTTTCATTAGATATTTCAAATCTACCTTCCCATTTTTTAAAGGAGTTTTTATTATTTCGGTTCCGGTTTTTGTTATGGATTTTAAAGTATCAATATTAGCCTGTTCTGTTGTTGCAATTATAGTTTTTGTATCTAAACAGGAATTTAACACTTTGGCATTAAGAGGTATTCTGCAATGAGTATCAACAATAATTCTTACCGGATTGTTAGTTTTTTCCCCTTTTATTCTGACTGTTAGGCTTGGGTTGTCGTTGATAACAGTATTAACTCCCACCATAATACCCGAACATTTTTGCCTTAATTCATGTACATATTTCCTTGATTTTTCATTTGATATCCATTTGGAATCACCTGAAACCGTAGCTATTTTACCATCAAAGGTCATTGCGGTTTTTAATATACAAAAAGGCAATTTTTTTGTTATGTATTTTATAAATATTTCGTTTAGAATTTTGATTTCATTTTCAAGTATTCCTGTTTCAACTTCTATTTTGTTATTTTTTAGTTTTTCAATACCTTTTCCTGCAACAAGAGGGTTAGGGTCTTGCATGCCAATCACAACTTTAGATATGCCGTTTTTAATTATTGCATCTACACAAGGTGGAGTTTTGCCATAATATGAGCATGGCTCTAAAGTAACATATATTGTAGCATTTTTAACATTTTCAGTTGAATTATTGATTGCATTGATTTCAGCGTGTGGTCCGCCAAAAAATTCATGATAACCCTGTCCGATAATTTTGTTATCTTTTACAATAACTGCCCCGACAACAGGATTAGGATTTACAAACCCAATTCCTTTTTTTGACAATTCAATGGCTTGTTGCATATACTTAATATTTATTGAATTGTCATTCATCATTGAAATTAATTTTAAATAAAAAAAGCCCTAAAATATATTTTCAGGGCTTATAATTCAAATAATTATAACTGGTTTAATAATAAACCGGTTAATAAATTATTTAAATTTCTTCTTCCATCCTGACTATACAGTCGGTTCAGGAATTTCACCTGATCAATCCCTATTTCCTTTATTAACATGTAAAAGTAATAGGGACTCGCAGACTTTACTGCCGGTCGGGAATTTCACCCTGCCCCGAAGAAATTTTTATAATATTTTAGATTAAAAAAATGTTTTTTTAAAACAACGGCAAAATTATAAATTTTAGAGTTAATAAAAAAAAAATTATCATATTAAAATGAAATGCTCAAATAAATTATATTTAATATATTTGAAAATTATTTAAGAAATGTATTTTTAAAAAATTACCTAATGATAAAACCTCTATTGATTTGTTGTTTTGTTGTATTCCAGTTGACGCTTATTGCTTCTAATAATAATAACCCCATTGGCGCACGTTCAGCAGGAATGGGAAATGCTTCTGTAACATTAAATGATTTTTGGGCTGTTCATAATAATCAGGCCGGTATTGCCGGTTTAAAGAATATTGCAGCCGGTTTCTATTATGAAAACAGATTTCTTGTTAAAGAACTAAGCCTGAAATCCGGGGCTTTTATTTTGCCAACCAAATCAGGTGTCTTTGGTCTAAGCCTGTCATATTTCGGTTTTAATCTTTATAATGAAAATAAAATCGGTTTAGCTTATGCAAAGACATTTGGAAAATATTTTTCAGCGGGAATTCAATTGGATTATTTAGCAACAAGCATTGGTGAAGACTATGGAAATAAAAGCGTTATTACTTTTGAAGCAGGTGTACGTGCACAGATAAATGAAAATTTTTGTATTGCAGTTCATATTTTTAATCCTACGCGTGCCAAATTTACAAATTATAATGATGAAAGAGTCCCTACTATATTTAAATTAGGTGCTTCATATTCTTTTTCAGAAAAAATTTTGGCAACCCTGGAAACAGAAAAGGATATTAATTACAAACCTTTATTAAGAGGAGGTATTGAATATAAAATTATAAAAGAAGCTTATGCAAGGATAGGATATTCTACAAATCCGGGTTCAGTAAATGCAGAAAATTCAAATAATTCATCTTTATATACATTTGGTTTCGGCATATATCTAAAAAAATTAAATATTGATTTTGCATCCTCTGTTCATCAGATTTTAGGATATTCACCACAAGTTTCGGTAATTTATAATTTTTAATTATGAACCGGTCTAAGCATAAAATATTTTTTTTTCTTTATGTTCTTTTTATCGGAACATTACCTGTTTTTGCACAGGAACCTGTTATTCAGCCGAAAAAAGATGTAACTGATATTATAGATAAGATTGAGGGTATAGCAGAAAATACCGATGCAGAACTTGACTA
>JAIOSH010000358.1 GCA_021107685.1 Bacteroidales bacterium
TCGCTTCCTTCGGCACAGGGATTCAATTACGATTGTAAAGGAATGATAATGGGGGTAGATTATAAGCTTGGAGAAAATGTATTTATAAGAGGACAAATTGAAGTATCCAATGGTCAAAGTCCATACAGGAACAGGTCGTATATTAATCCAATGCGTAATTTTCACTTACCTTCTTTTTTCACACCAGACAATCCATTTTAAAAAAAAATGAAAAGGATAAAAGAGTTAATCAAGGATATTTCATGGAATCCATTTTCAGGGATTGGAAAGCCTGAACCATTAAAACACAAGTATAAAGGATATTGGTCCCGAAGAATAGATGGAGAACATTGATTGATTTATCAAGTCAAAGATGAAGAAATTCGTATTGTAAAATGTAGATTTCATTATGATTAGGAACAAATGGGTAATAACAGCACCTATACCCAATGGGTGATGAAGTACTTTTTAGAAAGAGAAGAAACACACAGATTATGAAGGAATAAACATTATTTATGTAAAAAGTTAGAAAAATGGGATTAAGTAAACGATATGATTCTGAATATACTGAGTGGCTTAATGAGTTGAAAATAAAAATTCAAAGCACTCAAATAAGAGCAGCCCTTTCTGCAAATAAGGAAATGATTCTTTTATACTGGGAATTTGGTAAAGAACTATACGAAAAACAGGAAGAAAAAGGATGGGGAAATGCCGTTGTTGATTCACTTGCAAAAGATTTGAGGGAAGAATTTCCAAACTTGAAAGGATTTTCCCGGAGAAATCTGTTTTACATGAAGAGCTTTTATATATTTTATAAAGTAGATTTTGAAAAAGTGCAACAGCTTGTTGCACAAATTCCATGGGGACACAATATCCGAATAATCAGCAAATCAAGAAGTCTTAAAAAAGCAATATTTTACCTGAATGAGACTTTTGAAAATAATTGGTCGCGAGATATTTTGGACATGCAGATAGAAACTAATTTGTTTGAAAGAAAAGGAAAAGCCATCACAAATTTTTCAAGAGCCTTACCAGAACCAAATTCAGATTTAGCAAATCAAACCTTGAAAGATCCATACCTCTTTGATTTCCTGACTTTGAAGAAAGATGCTGACGAACATAGTATTGAAGAACAACTGACCAAACATATCACTCAATTTTTGCTGGAATTAGGAACTGGATTTGCATTTATTGGCCGGCAATATCATTTGGAAATAGGCAAAAAAGACTTTTACATTGATTTGCTGTTTTATCATACAAAACTTAGGTGTTATGTAGTTGTTGAATTGAAAGCTAAAAGTTTCAAGCCAGAACATGCCGGAAAATTGAGCTTTTATCTTTCTGCAGTTGATGATATTCTGAAAACTGAAATAGATAATCCGACAATTGGAATCATATTGTGTCGAATGAAAAATAAGATAGAAGCAGAATATGCTTTGCGAGGAATATCACAACCGATTGGAGTAGCAGAATATCAATTAAGTAAATCTGTTCCAGAAAATATAAAATCGGAATTACCAAGTATAGAAGAAATAGAACTGGCTTCAATAAGGGCTATAAATAAAGGCGAGGATAATGAATAACTTGAAAGTAGATAACCTGTATCAACTTTTTCAGGTGTTGATAGTAACCTGCTGCACATTCCGCCACTATTTATTGCCCAAACATTTGTACGTCATACACAAGACTGAACTTACGAAAATATATTAGATTTTATAAATATTAAAATAATCCGATAATTGACATTTGCTATTTTTCCTGTCAATTTTTAATTTCTAAATATTTTTAAATTTGCAAAAGAAAATATCATATTATGGATAAAAGAGATAATATTGTATCTATGTCCGAATGGAGAATTCGTTTGCATGAAATTATTTTTGAAGCTGATACAAAATCAGGTAAAACCTTTGACATTATACTCTTAATTTCAATTCTTCTCAGTGTTATTACAGTATTGCTTGATAGTGTAAAATACATCAATGCTGAAATTGGCAATATACTTTTTATAGCAGAATGGTTTTTTACAATATTATTTTCTGTTGAATATGTTTTAAGGATTATTTCAACAAAAAAAGCTTTTAAATATATTTTCAGTTTTTATGGTGTTATTGATCTGCTTGCCATACTGCCTACTTACCTGAGTTTGGTTTTAACAGGCTCACAGTTTCTTATTGTTATTCGTATTCTAAGATTATTGCGGGTATTCAGAGTGCTGAAACTGGCAAGGTATGTTCAGGCTTCAAGGTATTTATTAATTGCATTAAAACAAAGCAGGCATAAAATTACCGTATTTATAGAAGTAGTTTTAGCTTTGGTAATTATTATGGGTTCTTTTATGTATTTGATTGAAGGTCCTGAAAATGGTTTTACAAGTATTCCGCAAAGTATTTACTGGGCAATCGTAACCCTTACAACTGTCGGGTATGGTGATATTGCACCTGCAACTGTTTTAGGACAGGTATTGGCTTCGGTAATTATGATCATTGGTTATTCAATTATTGCTGTACCTACCGGCATAATAACTGTTGAAATGGCTATGGCAAAATCACAGCTTATCAATACACAGGTTTGTTCAAATTGTAATAAGTCGAACCATGATAATGATGCGGAGTATTGTAAATATTGTGGAACAAAGCTGTAACCGGTAATATTTTTGATTAACTTATGAATAATCTAAATATCAATCCTTTTGCTAAAGCTTTTTGGGATTATTATAATGGTAATAAATCTGCTGAGATTATTGTCCATTGCAATAAGGGAGATGATGATATAATTCCTGTAAAATATTTTTTCAGGAATTATGATGAACTTCCTGAATTGGAAAAAATTGCCATTAACAATTGCAAAGGAAAAATTATTGATGTTGGTGCAGGTTCAGGATGTCATTCTCTTATTCTTCAATCATTAGGAATGTATGTAAAAGCTGTGGATATTTCAAAAGAACTTGTTGAATTAATGAATAAAAGAGGCATTATTAATACTTGTCATATTGATGCATTTAATTTGAAAGATGAGATTTTTGATACTATTCTGCTTTTAATGAATGGTATAGGATTTGTAAAGGATTTTAACGGCTTAAAGAAATTTTTATCAAGGGCAAAAAAAATATTAAATCCAAATAGTCAAATTATATTGGATTCTTCTGATATTAATTATTTATTTACCGAAGACGATGGCTCGGTACGTATTGATATGAATTCAAATTATTATGGTGAAATAATTTATCAGGTAGAATATAATGGAATTTTGGGAAATAAATTTAAATGGTTATTCGTTGATTTCTATACATTAAATAATATTTCCAATGAGATAGGTTATAATTGTGAATTACTTTATGAAGATGACCACTTTAATTATCTTGCTAAATTATCATAATGAAACAAAATACATTTAAAAAAAATTTAATAAACATAGGGTTTATTTTAATTATCGTAATTTTTATTTTAGGCAAAGGATTTGCACAACATTACGACCCAAAAACAACTATTCAGAAATATGCAAGTGCAATACAGATTATTAGTTTTGCTTATGTTGATACTGTTAATGAACCGGCATTAGTAGAAAAAGCTATTATATCAACACTCAATGAACTTGATCCACATTCACAGTATATATCAAAAAAGGATTTGAAAAAAGCTAATGAGCCTTTAGAAGGGAATTTTGAAGGAATTGGCATAACATATCAAATATTCAGGGATACTATTTTAGTGATTGCACCTATACCCGGCGGGCCGTCTGAGAAATTAGGAATTATGGCAGGTGATAAAATTGTAAAAATTGAAGGAGAGGATGCCACAGGTGATATACTTGATAAAAATTTTGTGTTTAAAAGATTACGTGGCAAGAAAGGCACAAAAGTAGATGTTAGCATTTTTCGTAAAGGAAAAAAAGATTTGATTGATTATACTATTGTTCGTGATAAAATACCTATTAATAGTATTGATGCTTCATTTATGGCAGCACCGGAAATCGGGTATATTAAAATAAATAAATTTTCGAGGACTACAATGGATGGATTTCATAAATCATTAAACAAACTCCAAAAAGAAGGCATGACTATGCTGATTCTTGATCTAAGGGGGAATTCCGGAGGGTTTATGGATGTTGCCATTGATCTTGCTGATGAATTTCTTGAAAATGGTAAATTGGTTGTTTATACTGAGGGTATTTCCAGTCCTACAAGAAAATACAAAGCAACACAAAAAGGAAGTTATGAAAAAGGAAAACTTGTTGTATTAATTGATGAAGGTTCGGCTTCGGCAAGTGAAATCGTTTCAGGAGCTATACAGGACTGGGACAGAGGTATTGTTATTGGCAGAAGATCTTTTGGAAAAGGCTTGGTGCAAAGACCGTTTTTTTTGCCTGACAGTTCTGTAATAAGACTTACAATTGCCCGCTATCATACACCTACCGGCAGATGTATTCAGAAACCCTATGATGAAGGATATAAAAAATATCGTAATGATTTTTATAACAGATTAGAACATGGAGAATTAATCAATCCTGACAGTATTAACTTCCCTGATTCCCTGAAATATTTTACTCCTCATAACAGAATAGTATACGGTGGCGGAGGAATTATGCCTGATGTGTTTGTGCCATTGGATTCTACATGGATCTCCGATTATTATATCAATTTACAACGAAAAGGGATTATTAATGATTTTATTCTGGAATATATTGAAAACGAAAGGGAAAACTTAAATAAAAAATATTCTTTATTTAATAAGTTTTCTGAAAAGTTTGTAATTGATGATGCATTTATGAATAACTTCATTGAAGTTGCTGAAAACAAAGATGTTGAAATGGACGAAGAACAATTCAAAGCTTCTGAAGAAATTTTAAAGTACCGGTTAAAAGCATTGATTGCTCGTAATTTATGGGATAATAATTCGTATTTTGAAATAATGTTACAGATTGATGACGGATTCATGAAAGCAATAGAAATTTTGCAGGATGGATCTTTATTTGCAGAATTGAAAATATATTAATTCTATTTAATAAACAATAATTCCCGATATTTAGGCATAGGCCAAAGCTCATCATCAACTAATAATTCAAGTTTATCAACATGATAGCGGATTTGTTCAATCAAAGGCAAAACATTTAAATTATATGCAATTGCTTTTTTTTCGGAATTTTCAA
>JAIOSH010000411.1 GCA_021107685.1 Bacteroidales bacterium
GGAAATTATGGTACTTATGTAAAAGATGCAGCAAGCGGAACTAATAGTGTTGACAGTATTATACCGCAACACCAGGGCTTTTTTGTACATTGCAATTCAGCAACCGGAACATTAAGTATTGATAACAATGCCCGAACTCATAATTCTAAAATATTATTAAAAAACACAGGTAATAATTTCCAGAATGATTACTTAAAATTAAGAACAGAAGGTAACGAATACAGCGATGAAATAATTGTACAGTTCAATCCTGCTGCTACAAAAGGTTTTGATAGCAAATACGATGCTTTAAAATTATTTGGTGCTAATGAAGCTCCGCAATTATATTCACTCACAGGTGATAATGAAAAACTATCGGTTAATACTTTGCCTGGCATTGAAATACATTCGGTAATACCTATCGGATTTGATGTCGGTGTATCAGGAAATTATATTATAAAAGCAAATGAATTAACAAGCTTTAACAAGGTCATTCCGTTATATCTTGAAGATTTGCTGGAAGGGACAATAATAAATCTGCGAATAACTCCCGAATATAGCTTTACAGCAAATATAAATGATTTGCCTGACAGATTTTTATTACATTTTTCAAACAATGAATTTCCTTATAATGAAGATGTAAATACTAATCCTGATGGAATGAATATTTATTCTTATGAAAACACTATTTATGTAAACCTCTTGTCTGCCGACGAAAAAGTTACAGGAGAGATAGCTGTTTATAACTTATTAGGACAGGAAATAAAAAGGAAAACTATAGAGCAAGAAGCTTTAAATAAAATAAATATGAACAATTATAATGGTCAGTACATTGTTAAGGTATTTACCAATAAAAATATATTAACACAAAAAATATTTATTAAATAAATTTAGAAAAAATATTAATAATGAGAAAAATGAGAAAAATTATTAAAGCAATTTTTATAATAGTATTTTTATTAGTAACACCCATGCTAATAAACAGAGCAATAGCCGATGCACCACCTGATCCCGGAGGCGGACCAGGAACAGGTGATCCTCCTGTTGGCGGAGGTGCTCCATTGGGTGGCGGTATGATAATCTTACTTGCTTTAGGTAGCGGATATGGCGCCAAAAAGATTTATAATAACTGGAAAAAATAAAGTGAATATTAATTTATTGGGCAGGCAATTGCAGCAACACTTATTTTTACTTCCGGTATATTAAACAAGATATTAACACAGGCTTCAATAGTGGAGCCTGTTGTTATTACATCATCAACTAAAAGTATATGCTTTCCTTTTAATTTTTCCGCATCTTTGATTTTAAATATGTCGCTTACATTTTCCCATCTGCTAAAACGGGTTTTTCTGGTTTGCGTTTCTGTTGCTACAGCTCTGAAAATTGATTTTGTGTCAAGTGTTGCATTCATTGATTTTGATAACCCAATTGCAAACATCTCACTTTGATTAAAACCTCTTTTTCTTTGTTTTTTATTATGTAACGGAATAGGAATAATTGTGTCTATTGTATTAAAATACCGGGATTTCATTAATTCATTACCATATTGTTTTCCAATAAAAATTCCGACTTCTTTATACCCCTGATATTTTAACCTGTGAATAAGATGCTGTACTTTACCGCCTTTTTTGTAATGATAGTATGCTGTTGCTGTTTCAATATTTATTCTCCCCCAAAAAGTCTTACTAACAGGATTGTCTTTTTCAAGATGATAATTTGTTTTTGGTAAATGAAGCATACATGACGTACAAATTATTTCTTCGTTTTTGAAGAGGCTATTGCCGCAAGCGAGACAAACACGAGGATATATTAATGAAATAAAATCTTCAAATAGAGACATGGTTTTTCAAAGGTATTAATTTCTTTTATAAATACTAATGATGTGATAAAAAAAGGCTAAATATTATTTTGAGGTGCTGGGGGTGGGATAGAATGGGTAATTAAATTTGCCACGGATTACGTTGTTATATGGTTATATGGTTGAATGGTAAATTATATTATGTGTTGATTGATTTTGTAACGGATTAACACGTATTTTTTTAACCGCAAAAGGACGCAAAAAGAAATAAACGCAGAGGCGCGGGGACGCAGAGATAGGTTGATTGAATTTGCCACTGTTGCACAGATTTTTTTTTAATAAATAGAACACGGATTTAACAGATTTTTTTTGATCGCAAAGGACGCAAAAAAATTTGGATCTTAACAAATTTATATATTTTTGTTTTAAAGTTCAATAATTTACTTTTCAAATAATTAAATATGTCAGAATTTCCTTTATTAGAAATAAAAAATTTATCAATTGAATTTAAAACTGAAAATGGAGGTGTTAAAGCTGTTGATGATATTTCTTTTACATTAAATAAAGGACAGATTCTTGGAATTGTAGGTGAGTCCGGCTCAGGCAAATCCGTTACTTCATTAGCTGTAATGAGGTTAATTACTGAACCTGCCGGCAAGATTACCAAAGGGGAGATTTTATATAAAGGGAAAAACAGTAAAATTATTGACCTGTTGAAAATTCCTGAAA
>JAIOSH010000582.1 GCA_021107685.1 Bacteroidales bacterium
AAGTTCGGCATTAGTTTCAAAAGTAATATTGGTAAAACCGCTGTAATGGTCATACTCATAAGGATAGAACCTGACAGCATACTGACAGTTGCGTATAGTTGAATTTCCATAAGCAGTAATATGCCCGCCTGTGTAATTGTAATCAGGCTGTCCTTCTCCTTGGTCATCATTAACTTTTATGGTTTTTATACCAACCAAAGCATTTTCAATAAGGGCTTCATTCCGCAATACTACTTTACCGTGTGCACCAGGAGCATAAGGAGGTGCAGATGCCGTACCCCACACTTCTATGCCTTGCCACATGCAAAGGCCTATAATAGCGCCGTTATCAAGTTCCAGTTTTCCACCCCGCTCGACTACAAATTTTGTTTCGGGCTTAACGTAAACGGTGTCTTTGATAATTAACATAGCACCACTGTCAATATTCACATAGTGCTCGTTCAGAAGGCAAAGGCTGTCCCAGTAAACGCTTTGGCAATCGGTGATCAAAATGGTATCCATGTACTCAATGGGAGGAGGAAGGGAATCTGCTGGAACTTCCTCAAGGTAAGATACAAGTATGCTGTCTTGTGGACTCCAAAAAATTTTCGTTTTCGTTCCAGGATATGAAATTCTCCAATGATAATAATAGTCATCCATGGTTTCTTCTACTGAATAAAACTTATAATAACCGTTTTCATCGGTAAAAGTGAGACCAGGATAATAATACACAATTGTATCATTTCCTGTATAATCCGTTACCCTTTTATGTCCGGATATTAATGCATTTTCTACAGGAACAGAATCCATATTAAATACATATCCGGATTTTTCGTAAAAATTATACATATAAGGATTATAATATATACTGTCGGAAGGGTGTTGGCAATCAGGACAATCAACATACGGATCTAATAAGGGAAATTCATCACCAATAGCTTTGTGTTCTTGTAGATTGTTTAAATAATAAACTATTCCGAAATAATTTTGACATGCTTCAATACTTATCTCATCATACCAATGAACATCCTTATATCTCCACCAGGAATATCCTTTTGATCCATACCAATTTGAATATTTGAATGTTTCAACTGCGAATGTATCCTGTTCAGCCTCTGAACCAACTATTGGATGTACCTCAGTTGAATCAATACCCGGCAAACCGGTTTCACCAAGTATCCATGGTTTTTCATTAGTTTCATTGATATACTTAAGAATTACATTATATTTATCCAGTGCAGATGCTAATTCCCAGTTTGTAACTTCTCTGCGAAGTGAATATATATGGTAGGAAAGGAAATCAAGAGTAAGAAGACTTGGGTACCAAACCTCAACATCAACCAAAACGGAACCTAAAGTTACATATTGGAAAGGTGCATTTTGCTTAATTGCACGGTACCATTCATTTACCATATTTGCAATAATTACCCTATTCGTAATTTTAGGTAATGAATCGGGATTGGGTTTTTTGCCATACCTTGGCTCATTATATAAATCATAAGCAAAAATAACAGGTTCTGATTTAAACCGGTTCGCAATGTACTCCAAATACTCTTTAAACGGTTCAGGCTGAAATTCTATACCGTGCTGTCCCAAAACCATAATAAGCTTCAAAGAAATATTATTATCTTTTATTATATCTATTAATTCCTGGATTAAATTGCCCATTATAACTTCTGTGTTGTTATCCAATTCAAGACCTTCAACTCTGTTATAACAAGTTGCATCAATTTGTTCATAATACTCAATTGTTCTTATTTCTCCATCATAATCTACTACTATCGGCAATCCCATAATTCGCACGCTGTTGAAATCCAATGAATCAATTTTTTGAAAATGTGTTTTTAGCTGTTCATGCCAGGCATTAACATCTGGACCACAATGATAAATCCATAAACTATCACACCAACCGCTGTAACAAAGTTGAAAAGAAGGGGCAACATGATAATTATCTTGAATATCTTTAACGAAGGTCATCTCATAATTAACAGTTTTTGGATAAAAATCAAAACATCCAAGATAAAAATTATCATTATCCATATAAACAAATTGATTGTTTTGTCCCGTAATAGTTTTATTGCTAAAAAGAATTCCAAATAATATTATCAATATTATTCTTAGGGTAAACTTTCCTGATTGTAAAATATGTTTTTTCATTTTTTGAATAATTAAATGTGGCTATTAATTTGGTTCGGTTGCTATGATAGGTTGTCCAGCCTCTTCATTAATTGCATAGCTCTTAATGGTAAAGGAATTTCCCGTTGACTTCATTTTTATCCAACCGTAATAAAATTGATTATCTATTTTTAGTTTTATACCAATATATACATAACTATCGAATAGTTCAGGAAAACCTGCCCAAGCTCCAATACTACCATAAGCAGGTATATGACCAAGTAAAACATCAGTACTTTTGTATATATTCAAATGATTAATCGTATCATTTTCAAAAAATGGACCGGAACTAAAAGTATTCTCACCTGTACCCCAAACAAGAACCTCGTATGCGTTATAAGGGGGATGGGGTCCGTCATTGCTATTAAAGAACCTAGCCCCAATCTTATAATCAATTATCTGGTCGTTATTAATATCTAAAAGATAATAATTTATCCCCGCATCGGGTGCCGGAGATATTACAGTAATGTTTACATTGCCAACATAATAGATACCTGCTATTAACGGTATCCACCAAAGCTGAATGCATAAGATAAAAAAATAATGATTATGTTTTCATTTTTCCTGTTTTTATTGGTTGTGGCATTTATTTATAAATTTGGATAAATATATGAATTTTTTAAAATATATATATGAATT
This sequence comes from Bacteroidales bacterium, assembly GCA_021107685.1. GTDB lineage: Bacteria > Bacteroidota > Bacteroidia > Bacteroidales > SMBSF39 > SMBSF39. The sequence continues at coordinate 2,794 of JAIOSH010000582.1, forward strand.
AATTAACTTATAGAATTAGCAAGTCTTAAAAATAGCAAAAATTTCTCTTATTGAGATATGCTTTTCAAAAAGATATTGCTCAAAGTTATAAATGATTTATTTAAAATCAAAATAATCTTACATTTTTTTTATAATTTTGTATCTTTATTTTATGATGCAATCATATAAGGTCTTTGGTTTTCTTTCGTATGGTTTTGGTTTCTGCTTTTGGTTTAAAATTTTTTCAATGAAAAATACAACTCATAAAATTCTATTTCTAATAATAGCTCTTTTGCTGGTATCCACGTTTAAAACAGGCAGAGCCGAAAAATATATTCAACAATCTAATGATACTAAAAAAGCTAATGAATATTATAAAAAAGCAATTATTTTATTTTCGAATGCTAAATATGATAGTTCTGTTTATTATTTTATTCAATCAGCCAAAATATTTAAAGAGGTTAAAGATTGGGAATCCTATATAAGATGTTTTATTAAAATCGGGGATAATTATAGGGTGAAAAATGAATTTGAAAAATCTTTAAATTATTTAAATAATGCTGAAAAAACAGCAAATGAATATCTAAATAAAGATAATTTAATTTTTTCTGAAATTTATCATACTAATGGAAATTTATACTACAATAAAGGCGATTATGAGAAATCAATAGAATTTTCAAATAAATCAATAAGCCTGAAAATTAAAATAAAAGGTTCTAATGACCCTACTTTGTCTTTAACTTATAATACTCTTGGAAATGATTATTTATATTTGGGAAAGCATTATAAAGCATTGGAATATTACAAAAAAGCATTGGATATAGCATTATCACAAGAAAAAAAGCCTGAATCAGATATTGCTATGTATTACCAAAATATTGGGATTATTCATGCGACAATTGGTGATTTTGACTTTGCAACTGAATATTTTAATAAAAGCCTGAAAATAAAAGAAAAAGTTCTTAGTAAGAATGACCCAGCACTGGCTCAGTTATATTTTAATTTAGGAAGAATTTCAAAATTAACAGGTAAATATGATGATGCTATAAATTATTATAATCAAGTTCAGGAAATTTACATACATATATTTGACTCAACTCATGTAAGAATTGCTAATGTTTATTTAAACAAAGGCAATATATATAATGATAAAAATGATTATGAAAAGGCTTTAATTTATTATAGTAATGCGTTAAACATCTATCAGGAAATTTTAAATCATGATCATCCCGATATTTCAAAAGTTTATAATAACATAGGTTCTATCTATAATAAAAAAAATGATTATGAAAAAGCACTCTATTATTATAAAAAAAGTATTTCAATTAAAGGAAGTGCAATTTCAAAAACAATTACTTTAAGGAATTTTGCAAAAATTTATGAAAGTACAGGTGAAATTGATAAAGCTGATCATTTTTATAATTTATCTATTGAAAAAGCCAAAAATAAACTTAAAAAAGACCATTATGAATTAGGTCATTGCTACTTAGCTTATGGCGAATTTTGTATAAAAAACGGAGAAAAATCAAATGGTTTGGAATATTTATTTAATGCTTATGAAATTTTTAAAAAAAATTTTGAACCGAAAAATCCTAATATTTCAAACTCACTTAATAAAATTGGTAATTATTATTTTAATGAAAAAAATTTTTCAGAATCTCTTAAATATTACCAACAATCAATAATATCAGTTGTTTATGATTTTAATGATACTAATTTTTATAAAAACCCAAGATTACAAAATATCATTTTAGATGTTGACCTGTTAGAGCCTTTAGTTAATAAAGCCAGGGCATTTTATCATTATTATTTAAATATCTCATTAATTGATAAAGACCTTGGGGCAAGCCTTGAATGTTATGAATTAGCAATTGAATTAATTGATAAAATAAGCATATATCTTACCAAAGACAGCAAACTTTTGTTAGTTGGGAAATTAAAGGGGATATTTATTGAAGCTATAAATACAGCTTTAGTTTTATATGAAAAAACAGGGAGTGAAAATTATTTGGAAATTGCTTTTACTTATTCCGAAAAAAGTAAATCCACAATTCTTCTAACTGCATTAAAGGATATGGAAGCTATGCAAATTGGAAAAATCCCAATACAATTGCAAAACAATGAAAAAAACATAAAACATGAATTAGCTAATTATCAAAAACTAATTTATGAAGAAAATAAAAAACAGAAACCCAATACAAGTAGAATTGATCTATGGGAAAAAAAACTATTTGACCTAAACAAACAATATGATATTTTGATAAGTTCGGTTGAAAAGAAATATCCGGAATATTACAAGTTAAAATATGATAAGAATGTAATTGGATATAAAGAAATACAAAATAACATAAATAAAAATGAAGCACTTATTGAATATTCGGTTTTTGATACACTTCTTTTTTGCTTTATTATTACATCGGATGATTTTAATGTATTTTATAAAAATATTGACAGTTCATTTTATAAAAACATTAAAAATATCAGAAAAACATTTAGCCCCGCAATTTTTGCAAATCATTCAATTGATGATTATAAAGATTACATTAACTCGGCTTATTATTTATACAATAAATTATTAGCACCTGCCCAAAATATTATTCATAAGAAAAAGCTAATAGTAATCTGTGATGATATTTTAGGGTATATTCCTTTTGAAGCATTAATAAGCAACTTGCCCGATACAAATAAAATGAATTATAGAGACCTTAAATATTTAATAAAGGAACATTGTATCAGTTATTCGCCTCTTGCTACAATGCGATTTAATAATTATAAAAAATTATCTTCTTTGAAAAAATTACTTGCTTTCGCTCCAACTTATAAAAATACCGAAGACCTGAATAAAAATATTTATTTAAATTCAAAAGATATAAAACATCATTTAATGCCTATAAATAATGTGAAAAATGAAATAAATAGAATAAATAAAATATTTGATGGAGATAATTTTTACGATTTTGAAGCTACGGAATTGAATTTTAAATCAACTGCAAAAGATTATGATATATTACATTTTGCAATGCATACATTAATTGATGATGAAAATCCTATGTTTTCCAAATTAGTGTTTACAATAAATAATGATAGCATAGAAGATGGTTTTCTAAATACTTATGAAATATACAATTTAGACCTTAATGCCAGGCTTGCAGTATTAAGTGCCTGTAAAACAGGTTGTGGTAAATTACATAAAGGCGAAGGAATTTTAAGTTTGGCAAGGGGATTTATTTATGCAGGTGTTCCTGGTATTGTTATGACGCTCTGGGAAGTTGAAGACAATTCAGGGACAGATATAATTGAAGGATTGTATAAATATTTGCATAAGGGAAAAGCAAAAGATGAAGCATTGACATTAGCTAAATTAGACTATCTGAAAAAAGCTGATCAATTACATTCACATCCATATTTCTGGTCGGCTTACGTTATTATTGGCGATATAACTCCTCTTGTAAAGAATAAAACTATATACACATTAATTGTTGTTTTTATTATTATTACATTAATAATATTAGTTTTTTTCTCTAAAAAATGGCGAAAATATTTGCTTAATTTAAATCATATTAAAAAGGAGTAATATTAACCCTACGAGGGTTTAGAACCCTTGTAGGGTTATTTAAAATCTATTTTACTATCATTTTTTTCGTATGAATTTCTGCAAATTTCTATTTTTTCTATTTTCCAATATGTTGCAGAGCAGTAAAATTTCATCATAGCAATACATTATAATCAGAAATTTTATATTTTTGTTGAATTAACATTAGAATTAATAATTATAAAATTTACAAAAATGAAAAAACTTTTAACATTCTTGTTTATCGCAGGTATTAGTTTATTTTTTGCCTGTAGTCATCATACAAATGAAAATAAAGACGAAACAAATTCAATTATCGGTAAAAAAGATCTCAAATTAGATTCTGATCTGATGACACCGGAGGTTTTATGGTCATTTGGCAGGGTGAGTGATGCACAGGTTTCACCTGATAATTCTACTATTTTATATGGAGTAACTTATTATGATATTACTCAAAACAAAGGTAACAGAGATTTATACACTATATCTGTAACAGGTGAGAATATGAAACAATTGACAAAAACAGCAAAAGGCGAATATAATGCTGTATGGCGTCCTGATGGTAATAAAATCGGTTATTTATCATCTGAAAGCGGTTCAATGCAATTATGGGAAATAAATCCTGATGCAAGTGGCAAAAAGCAAATATCAGACATTGAGGGTGGCATTACCGGTTTTAAATACTCGCCCGACCAAAAAAAAATAATATATACCAAAGAAGTTTATCTTGATAAAACAGTTAAGGATATATATTCTGACCTGCCAAAATCAACAGGACGTATTATGAACGACCTCATGTACAGGCATTGGGATACCTGGGTTGATTCTTACGGACATATTTTTGTTGCTGATTATGATGGTAATAAAATCAGGAATGATATTGACATTTTGAAAGATGAACCTTATGAATCTCCGCTTAAACCTTTTGGGGGACTTGAGCAAATTAACTGGAGTCCTGACAGTAAAGTAATAGCTTATACCTGTGTGAAGAAAAAAGGAAAGGATTATTCTATATCAACAAATTCCGACATTTATCTTTACGAATTGGAAATAGGGAAAACTTCTAATATTACAAAAGGCATGATGGGATATGATGTAGCCCCTGTTTATTCTCCTGATGCTAAGAAAATTGCCTGGGAGAGCATGGAACGTGAAGGTTATGAATCGGATAAAAACAGGCTTTTTATTTATGATTTTCAAACAAAAGAAAAAACAGATTATACTAAAGGTTGGGACCAGAATGTTCATGGTTTGGCATGGTCAGATGATAGTAAACTAATATATTTTATAAGTGATTGGCATGCAACTGACGAAATTTACAGCTTAAGCTTAAATGATGGAAAAATCAATAAGCTAACCCAAGGCATTCATAATTACAGGACAGTTACGCCTGCAGGTGATAAATTAATTGCAACAAGGGTTTCAATGTCAATGCCAAATGAAATATATGCTGTTAATCCTGATAATGGTAAAGACACACAGATAACCTTTACAAACAAGGATATATTAAATCAGATAAATATGGGCGATGTTAAAAGCAGATGGATAAAGACAACTGACAATAAAGATATGCTAACATGGATAATTTATCCGCCACATTTTGATCCTGCTAAAAAATATCCTGCAATATTATACTGTCAGGGTGGACCACAGGGAACTGTCAGTCAATTCTGGTCATACAGATGGAATTTCCAGATGATGGCTGCCAATGGTTATATTATTGTAGCTCCGAACAGAAGAGGGCTACCCGGATTTGGACAGGAATGGAACGAACAGATTAGTGGTGACTATGGTGGTCAAAATATGAAAGATTATTTCAGTGCTATTGATGAAATGGCAAAGGAGCCATATATTGATGAAAATAATTTGGGTGCAGTTGGCGCAAGCTATGGCGGTTTTTCAGTATTTTGGATTGCAGGTAATCATAATAAACGTTTTAAAGCATTTATTGCACATGATGGGATGTTCAACTTAGAAAGCCAGTATCTGGAAACAGAAGAAATATGGTTTGTAAACTGGGATTTGGGAGGTCCGTTTTGGGATAAAGATAATAAAATAGCACAAAGAACTTATGCTAATTCTCCTCATAAATTTGTTAAAAATTGGGATACACCAATTTTAATTATTCATAGTGAATTTGATTATAGAATCACAATGACACAAGGCATGAGTGCTTTTAATGCAGCTATTCTACTGGATGTCCCTGCCGAATTTTTATATTTTCCTGACGAAAATCATTGGGTTTTACAACCTCAAAATGGAATTTTATGGCAAAGGACTTTTTTCAAATGGTTAGATAAGTGGTTAAAGTAAAATTTTAGCTATAAAATTAGAAATAAAGATAAAAAAATTGCTAACAGGTATTTTTTTTATAATTTTGCCGCTGATTTAAAAATTAATTAATAATGATGTCGGATAAAGAAAAATTCAGTGGCGAAGGTTTAACCTTTGATGATGTTTTATTAATTCCCGGATATTCAGCAATTCTTCCACGCGAAGTAAATATCAGCACTCTTTTTACAAAAAATATCAGGCTAAATATTCCTATTGTTTCTGCTGCAATGGATACTGTTACCGAATCAACAATGTCTATTGCAATGGCACAGGAAGGAGGCATAGGTGTTCTTCATAAGAATATGACAATTGAAGAACAAGCCATTAAAGTAAAAAAAGTTAAACGTGCTGAAAACGGGATGATATTAGACCCTATAACTTTAAATAAAGATGCTCTTGTTAGAGATGCTTTAAATATAATGAGTGAGTTTAAAATTGGTGGAATACCTGTTGTTACGGAAAACAATGAATTAGTTGGTATTGTAACAAACAGGGATTTACGTTTTGAAAAAAAATCAGATCGCCCTGTAAAAGAGGTAATGACCATAGATAACTTAATAACTACTAATGAATTTATTGATTTTGAAAAAGCCGCTGATATCTTACAAAAATATAAAATTGAAAAACTTCCTGTTGTTGATGAGAATAACAAGCTAATAGGATTAATAACATATAAAGATATTATTAAAATAAAAGCACGACCTAATGCCTGTAAAGATAAAAGAGGCAGATTACGTGTAGCTGCTGCTGTTGGCATTACAGCAGATACAAATGAAAGGGTTACAGCTTTAATAAATGCCGGAGTTGATGCCATTGTTGTTGATACGGCACATGGTCATAGTAAAGGTGTAATAGAAACAGCAAAAAATATTAAAAGAAATTTTCCTGATATTGATTTGATTGTTGGTAATATCGGAACCGAAGATGCAGCAAAAGATTATGCGAAAATTGGCGTTGATGCTGTAAAAGTTGGAATCGGTCCCGGCTCTATTTGCACAACAAGAATAATTGCAGGAATAGGTATTCCCCAGTTATCAGCCATTTATAAAGTATCAAAGGCATTAAAGGGAACAGGAATACCCATAATTGCCGATGGAGGAATAAGATACACAGGTGATATTGTAAAAGCTATTGCTGCCGGTGCAAATTCAATAATGGCAGGCTCTTTATTTGCCGGTGTTGATGAATCACCGGGAGAAGCAATTATTTATGAAGGAAGAAAATTTAAAAACTATCGTGGAATGGGCTCAATAGAAGCTATGCAAAAAGGTTCTAAAGACAGGTATTTCCAGGATGCAGAAGATGATATTAGGAAATTAGTACCGGAAGGTATTGTAGGAAGAATACCTTATAAAGGCTCTCTTTCTGAAGTGATTTATCAAATGGTAGGTGGATTAAGAGCAGGAATGGGATATACAGGTTCAAAAAATATTGAAGAATTACAGAAAGCCAGGTTTATAAAAATTTCATCGGCTGCTGTTACCGAAAGTCATCCCCATGATGTTACAATTACTCGTGAAGCTCCTAATTATAGCAGGTAAAAGTTAAAAATTGTTAAAAATTTTTGATACCTGAATAGTCAGATTTTTTATATATAGTAGTCATAAAGCTATTTTAACTTTATTAATGTAATTTTTCCAAAATGTAGTATTAATTTTAAAAAGATTTATATTTGCCCCAAAAATTTATGTTTAATTCTAAAATATTAAAATATTATGTTGAAATTATTTAAATCCTATTCTGATAAACCTAAATTATCAGGAAAAAAAATTTTTGTAAAAACTTTATTAACTCTTTTTGGTGTAATGTTAATATTTAATATTAATGCCCAGAATGATAATGATCAAATTTTAATTACAATTGCTGATGAGGAAATTACAGTTGGAGAGTTTATGAATGTTTTTCAAAAAAATAATGTTAAAGGCGAAGTTATTGATAAAAAATCACTTGAAGAATATTTAGATTTATACATTAATTTTAAACTAAAGGTTAAAGAAGCTGAAGACATAGGATTAGATACTGTTTCAGCTTTTATTGAAGAATTGAGCGGATACAGGAAACAGCTTGCCGAGCCATATTTTATTAATGATGAAATGAATGAGCAATTACTTTTAGAATCTTATGAGCGAAAAAAATATGATATCAGGGCAAGTCATATTCTTATTAAAATTGATGCTTATGCATTACCCGAAGATACACTCGTTGCATATAATAAAATTATTGAAATAAGGGAAAAAATATTAGGTGGCGAAAGTTTTGAAAAATTAGCAAAGGAAGCATCAGAAGACCCATCAGCACGAGATATGGAAGCAACTGAAAAACGCCCCTTTATTAGAGGAAATTGCGGCGATCTGGGTTATTTTACTGTTTTTGACATGGTTTATCCTTTTGAGGATTGCGCCTATAAAACAGAAATTGGTGAAATATCAATGCCGATTCGAACTGATTTTGGCTATCATATTATCAAAGTTACAGATAAAAAACCTGCAATAGGTAAAGCTCAAATTGCTCACTTATATATTATGATGCCTAAAGATGCTAATGCTGAAGATTCATTAAAAACAAAAGCTAAAATTGATTCAATTTATCAAAAAATACAGGATGGAGAAAATTTCGAGGAACTTGTTATAGAAAATTCTGATGATAAAGGTTCGGCTAATAGAGGTGGGGTTTTGCCAAAATTTAATGTAAATCGTATGGTTCCTGAAATTATTGTTGCTATTTCTTCAATAGACACAGGAGATATTTCAAAACCGGTTCTTACTTCGTATGGCTGGCATATTGTTAAATTACTTGAAGTAAGTGGAATTAAACCTTATAATGAAGCAAAAAACGATTTGAAAAAGAAATTAGCAAAAGATAAACGTTCTCAAAAAAGTAAAAAAGCAATAATTAGTGATATTAAAAATGAATATGGTTTTAAAGAAAATAAAAAAGCTTTACAAGACTTTTATAAAGTTATTGATTCTACAATATATGAAGGAAAATGGGAACTTGAGAAAGCAAAAGACCTTAATGACTTTTTATTTTCACTTGATAATAAGGAATATTCCCAACAAGATTTTGCCCAATATATTGTTTCTAACCAATATATTACAAAAGATGAAGAAATCAGGGTTTTTACTATTAAAATGTATAATAATTTTGTTGGTAAAAGCTGTATTGATTATGAAGACACTAAGCTTGAAGAAAAACATCCTGATTTTAAAGCTTTAATGAAAGAATACAGGGACGGAATTTTATTGTTTGAACTAACTGATCAAAAAGTATGGTCTAAAGCTGTAAAAGATACTCTTGGTTTAAAGAATTATTATAATGACAATAAAAATAATTATATGTGGGGTGAAAGACTTAAAGCTTCTATCTTTACTTTTAATGAACCCGAATATACCGATATTGCCCGCAAACTCATTAAAGAGGGAAAATCCGACGAGGAAATTTTATTTGAGATAAATCAGGATTCTTTAAACATCCTGACTATTAAACATGATAAATTTTCAAAAAATGATAATGATATCATTGATGCAATAAAATGGGAAAAAGGTATAAGTGATAATATTGACAGCAATGAATCTGTTGTTTTTGTAGTTGTACATAAAAAATTAAAACCCGAACCAAAAACTCTTTACGAAGCAAAAGGAATAATTACAGCCGATTACCAGGCTTACCTTGAAAAAGATTGGATTAAATCATTAAAAATGAAATATCCTTTTATAGTTAATATGGAAGTGTTTTCAACAATAAAATGATTTTTATATTGTTATTTTATTCTAACAGAATTTAAAACCTTGTTAGAACCAAATTTAATTGCACTTTAAATTGAAAAAAGCATTTCTATTTATTTTTATAGCTTTATCTTCCTGTATATCCGATACAAGTAATAACTCGGAAAATATTCTTGCAAGGGTTAATGATGATTATTTGTATGAATCGGAATTAACCGGATTTGTTCCCAAAGGTACAAGCATTAAAGATAGTATTGTATTGGTTAAAAATTTTATAAACAATTGGGTATTACAAAAATTAATTATTCATAAAGCCGAAAAAAACCTTACTGATGAAGATAAAAATTTTGATAGACAATTGGAAGATTATCGTAATTCTTTAATTATTTATCAATACGAATCAATGCTTATTAGTCAAAATATTGATACTTTAGTTACTGATACCGAAATTGAAAATTATTATAATGCCAATATCAACAATTTTGAACTTAAAAATAATATAGTTCAGGTTATTTATATAAAATTAAATATTGATAATCCTAAAATTAATAAAATTAGAGCTTGTTTGAAATCCGATAAAGAAAAAGACAAGGATTCTTTTGAAAAATATTGTGAAGAATATGCAGTAAAATATTTTTTGGATGAAGAAACATGGGTGTATTTTGACGATTTATTACAAGTTGTTCCTATTAAAACTTATAATCAGGAAGCATATCTTAAAAATAACAGAAATATTGAAATTACGGATGATCCGTTTATTTACCTTGTTAAATTTATAGATTTTAAAATTAAAGAAGGAGTATCACCTTTAAGCTTTAAAAAAGAAAATATCAGGCATTTAATAATTAATAAAAGAAAACTGAACCTTATTAAAAAAATGAGGCAGGAACTATTTGAAAATGCTATGGAAAATAACAATTTTGAAATTTTTTGATTTTCAATTGAATAAAAATAATCAGATGAAAAATTTTATTGTTTTTTTTATCATCATATTAAACACTCTTACAAATTTCACATTAAAAGGTCAGGAACAAATAATTGACCAGGTCATTGCTATTGTTGGTGCTAATATTATCCTTGAATCCGATATTGAAAATCAATATTATCAATTTAGGATGCAAGGAAATATCAAAGGTAGTAGTTCTTCAATAAAATGTCAGATTATCGAAAGCTTACTATTTCAAAAATTACTTATTAACCAGGCAGAGCTTGATAGCGTTGAAATAACCGAAACACAAGTAGAATCGGAAATGGACAGGAGACTTCGTTATTTTATTTCACAATTTGGTTCAAAAGAAAAGCTTGAAGAATTTTACCAAAAATCAATAGTTGAGCTTAAGGAAGAATTCAGAGAACTTATCAGGAATCAAATGATGGTAGATAATGCACAACAAAAAATTACTTTAAATGCTAATATTACTCCTTCGGAAGTAAAATCATTTTTTAGGAAAATGCCTGTTGATAGCTTGCCTTTGATAAATTCCGAAGTTGAAATAAGTCAAATAGTATTACAACCTCCAATAAGTTTTGCCGAGAAAAATGCTGTTAAAGAGAAATTAATAAAATTTAAAAACAGGATAAAAAATGGTGAAGGTTTCTCTACTCTTGCAATTCTTTATTCCGAAGACCCCGGTTCTGCCAAAAAAGGAGGTGAACTAGGATTATATGGAAGAGGAGAACTTTTTCCTGAATTTGAAGCTGTTGCATTTAAATTAAACCCTGATGAAATTTCTGAAATTGTTGAAACAGAAGCAGGTTTTCATATAATACAATTAATTGAACGAAAAGGAGAGTATGTAAATGTAAGGCATATTTTACTTAAACCCAAAGTTTCTCCATTAGACCTTGCTAAAGCAAAAAATACACTTGATAGTATTGCTCTTCTTATTGAAAATGATTCACTTAGTTTTGACGAGGCTGTTATTAAATTTTCAGACGACCCTAGTAAAAATAACGGAGGTTTAATAGTTAATCCTTTAACAGGTACCACTATGTTTGAAGCTGACCAATTAGACCCGAAAGTGTTTTTTGTAATTGATAAATTACAGGTTGGAGATATTTCTGTTCCTGTTCCCATGAAAACAAAAGATGATAAAGATGCTTATAGAATATTATTTCTAAAAAAACGCACATTACCACATAGAGCCAATTTATCGGAAGATTATAACAGGATACAGGAATGGGCTTTAGAAGAGAAAAAAAGTAAAATAATAGAGGAATGGATAAAAAATAAAGCCTCTAAAACTTATATCAAAATTGTTGATAAATATAAAGATTGCGAATTTCAACATAATTGGATAAATTAATAAAAAAGTCTTGAATTATTAATAAACAATGAAATGTATAAATCAGATGTAGAAGCAATTGATGCTTTTGTTGAAAAATATAAAGCTTTAAAAACCGAAATTGCTAAAGTTATTGTTGGACAAGATGATGTAATAAAAAATGTAATTATTTCAATATTTAGTAAAGGACACGGATTACTTATCGGGGTGCCGGGTTTGGCAAAAACTTTATTGATAAACACTATTTCCAAAGTATTAGACTTGAGCTACAGCAGGATTCAATTTACACCCGATTTAATGCCTTCTGATATTATTGGAACAGAAATACTTGATGAAAGCAGGAAATTCAGGTTTATTAAAGGACCTATTTTTGCAAATATTATCCTCGCTGATGAAATTAACAGGACACCACCCAAAACACAGTCAGCCTTACTTGAAGCCATGCAGGAAAAAGCAATTACAGTAGCAGGTAAATCATATAAATTAGACGAACCATTTTTCGTGCTTGCCACTCAAAATCCTATTGAGCAGGAAGGGACATATCCTTTACCCGAAGCCCAGCTTGACCGTTTTATGTTCAATATATGGCTTGATTATCCTTCTTTTTCCGAAGAAATTGCTGTTGTAAAAAATACTACTTCCGAATATGAAACAGATTTAAATGTTGTTTTAAAAGCAGAAGAGATTATTTTTTTTCAAAACCTGCTTAGAAAAATACCTGTACCTGATAATGTATATCAATATGCAGTTACCTTATCTTCAAAAACACGTCCTAACGGAACTGAATCTCATGAATGGGCAAATAATTATATTACATGGGGAGCAGGACCAAGAGCTTCACAATATCTTATTTTAGGTGCAAAATGTCATGCTGCTATCAATGGAAAATATTCCCCTGATATTGAAGATATACAAGCTGTTGCTTTTAATGTTCTGCGTCATCGTATTGTAATAAACTACAAAGCAGAAGCCGAGGGTATAAGAGTGGAAGACATTATCAATGAACTGCTGAAGTAAATATAAATTTATTATTATCCCTTCATCATCTCTGCAAAATACTTATAAAAATACGGTAAAGTTTCAATACCTTTATAAAACTGATGTAAAGGATAATTCTCATTAGGCGAATGAATTGCATCCGATTCTAATCCGAATCCCATTAAAATGGATTTTACACCTAATATTTTTTCAAATGCTGAAATAATTGGAATGCTTCCGCCACTTCTGACAGGAATAGGTTTTTTACCATAAGATTCCGTATAAGCTTTATCAGCAGCTTTATAAGCTATTATATCAGTAGGTGAAACATATGATTGTCCACCATGTAATGCAGTAACTTTAACTTTTACATAAGGAGGTGTAATTGATTTAAAGTATTTTTCAAAAAGCTCGCTAATTTTTTTATTATTTTGATTTGGAACTAAACGCATAGAAATTTTCGCATAAGCTTTTGAAGGAAGAACGGTTTTAGCACCTTCTCCTGTATATCCGCCCCATATACCATTTACATCCAAAGAAGGACGAATACCCGTACGTTCGTTGGTTGAATATCCTTTTTCACCGAATACTTCATCAATATCCAATGCTTTTTTATAATCATCCAGAACAAATGGAGCTTTTGCCATTTCAAGCCTTTCTTCATCACTCACAATTAAAACATCATCATAAAAGCCGGGAATAGTAACTTTATTATCTTCATCAGTTAAAGAAGCTATCATTTTAGCAAGTATATTAGCAGGATTTGCCACAGCACCGCCAAATATACCCGAATGTAGGTCTTTATCAGGTCCTGTTACTTCAACTTCCATAAAGCTTAATCCACGCAAACCCGTTGTAATTGAAGGAATATCCATACCTATCATACTTGTATCAGAAACTAAAATAATATCTGATTTCAACATTTCTTTGTTATTCTCACAAAATTTACCAAGGTTTGGAGAACCTATTTCCTCTTCTCCTTCAATCATAAACTTAATATTACATGGTAAAGTATTTGTTTTAACCATTAATTCAAATGCTTTAGCATGCATATATCCTTGTCCTTTATCATCATCTGCACCTCTTGCATAAATTTTCCCATCTTTTATTACAGGTTCAAAAGGTTTTGTTTCCCATAGATCAAGAGGGTCAACAGGCATTACGTCATAATGAGCATAAACAAGAACCGTCGGAAGACTGGGATCAATTATTTTTTCACCGTAAACAACAGGGTTTCCTTCTGTTGAAAAAACATCAGCTTTATCAGCACCTGCTTCTAAAATTTTTGTTTTCCAATATTCTGCAGTTTTAAGCATATCTTCTTTATGTTTGGAAAGTGAACTAATAGAAGGAATTCTTATCAATCCGAAGAGTTCATCCAAAAAACGATCTTTATTGGCTTCAATGTATTCTTTTACATGTTTCATATTGTATAATTTTAAAATTTCATAAATAATTAGCTATTTAAAAAAAGGTCAAATATAATAATTCTTAATAAAATGAAACAAAAAAATTAATATTGTTTATTTTTGGCAAAAATTAATTGTAAAAAAATTTATATTATGATAAGAGTTGCTATTAACGGATTCGGGCGTATCGGAAGAATTACTTTTAGATTATTACAGAAAAATAAAAATATTAGAGTTATTGCTATAAATGATTTAACAGATACCAATACTTTAGCTCACTTATTAAAATATGATTCTATTCACAGGCAATTTGACGGAGATATTAAAATCAATGAAAATCATTTTGAAGTAAACGGAAAAAAAATCAGGGTATTATTAGAAAAAAATCCTGAAAAATTACCTTGGTCAGAACTTGATATTGATATTGTAATTGAATCAACAGGGAAATTTATTACTAAAAAGGCTGCAATGAAGCATATTAAAGCCGGTGCAAAAAAAGTAATTATTTCAGCACCTGCCAAAGGTGAAAGCGATGATGTAAAGTATGTGGTTCTTGGTGTTAATGATTGGATAATAGATAAAAAAGATGTTATTATTTCAAATTCTTCCTGCACAACAAATAATGTCGCCCCATTGATAAAAATCCTTGATGAAAATTGGGGCATAGATAAAGGATTTATAACTACTGTTCATTCATACACCCGTGACCAAAATCTTTTAGATGCCCCTCATAATGATCTGAGAAGAGGTCGTGCAGCAGCATATTCAATTGTTCCAACAACAACAGGTGCAGCAAAAGCTGCTACTAAAATTTTTCCTCATCTGAAAAACAATCTCGGTGGTTGTGGAATTCGTGTTCCCGTACCTGATGGTTCCTTAACCGATTTAACCTGCACTTTAAAAAAATGCACAAGTGTTGAAGAAATCAATGCTGCATTTAAACAAGCATCCAAAGGATGTTTAAAAGGTATTTTGCAATATACGGAAGACCCTATTGTTTCAATGGATATTCTTGGTAATACTCATTCTGCAATTTTTGATGCGGAACTAACAGCAGTTTTAGGCGATAAAAATAAATTAATAAAAGTCGTTGCATGGTATGATAATGAAATGGGATATTCAGCGAGACTCATTGAATTGATTGAAAAGTTTGTTTAATTGTTGAATGTGAAGCGGTAGGCAGTGGGCGGTAGGCAGTGAGCAGTAGGCAGTGGGCAGTAGGCAGTGAGCAGTAGGCAGTGGGCAGTAGGCGGTAGGCAAGTAGGCAGTAGGCAAGTAGGCAGTAGGCAGTAAGCAGAGTAGGTAGGTAATAGGCAATTAATGACAATTAATGGTTATTTTTCTCTGCGTCTTTGCGTCTCTGCGTTTAATTCGGTAATCGGTAACAAAACTTCTCTATGAGTGAAATAAGTAGCCGCAGACAATAAGACATTTGACATTAAAAATAAAATAGTACATTTGTAAAAAATTAAAAATTAAAAAAATGAAAAAGCTAACATTAACAATTTTATCAGTCTTGATTTTATCAGGACTAAGTTCTTATGCTCAAGAACCACAAACAGACAAAGGAATGTTTATAGAGTATGAACCCAATTATTTCCTCAATTCCATATTAATGGATAATCGTGAAGTAGAGAAAAAATTTGAACGAAAGGAAGTTGACAAACGTTTTTTTATGGATCAGTCAGGTATGGATTTACCAATTAAAGTTGATCTATACGAACAAATATGGCATACCCCAACAATTTCACAGGGAAAAGCCGGGACATGCTGGTGTTTTTCAACAATTTCCTTAATAGAATCGGAAGTGAAAAGACTATCAGGCAAGGAAGTTAAGATATCTGAAATATTTATTGTTTACTGGGAATATGTTGAAAAAGCCAAAGAATATGTTAAAACAAGAGGTAAATCATTATTTGCTCAGGGGTCGGAAGGAAATGCTGTTACTCGTATGTTTAAAATGTATGGCGCAGTACCTGAAAATGTTTACAATGGATTACTTCTTGGAAAAAAATACCATGACCATTCAGATATGTATAAAGAAATGAATGATTATTTACATTCAATTAAGAAAGCCAATGCATGGAACGAAGAAGAAGTTATTGCCACTATTAAAGATATTATGAATTTTTATATAGGAAGACCTCCCTCAGAATTTACTATAGAAGGGAAAAAATATACACCAAAAACTTATTTAACAGAGTATCTTAAAATTAATCCTGATGATTATATTGAAATTCTTTCTTATATGCAGGAACCTTATTGGGAAAAAGTTGAATACAAAGTGCCTGATAACTGGTGGCATAGTAAAGAATACTATAATGTTCCTTTGGATGTATATATGGATATTGTAAAAAAAGCGATCCGAAATGGTTATACTATGAGCATAGGAGGTGATGTTTCAGAAGCAGGTTTTGTAAGGAAAAATAATTGTGCTATGGTTCCCGGTTTTGACATTCCTTCTGAATATATTGATGAAAATGCCCGTCAGTTCCGATTCTCAAACAATAGCACAACCGATGACCATGGAATGCATCTTATAGCTTACCTTGAAAAAGATGGAAAGGATTGGTATTTGATTAAAGATTCCAGTTCCGGCTCAAGAAAAAACGATGAAAACGCACCGGAATTCGGTTATTATTTTTTCCAGGATGATTACATAAAATTAAAAATGATGAATTTCACAATTCATAAAGACGCAGTAAAAGATATTATAAATAAATTTGAGTAAATGGTTTATCTGATGATAAAATGATTTAATGATAAAATGATAGAATGATAAAATATGTGAATATCATAACTTGCTAAAACCAGCGATGGTCAAAAAAATTCGCAAGTTTACCCTGTAATGAAATGTATCAGGGGATACTTAAATTATTTGGAAAAATTGTTAAATTGCTACATTGTTATAACTTGTCCCGTTTACTCAGCGATTTTTTATTTATAATTGATTATTGTCTATTGATTGTTATAAAATTGTTATTCAACATGATATATAAATTGTTA
>JAIOSH010000251.1 GCA_021107685.1 Bacteroidales bacterium
CAAAATTAAATAAGGGGAAATGAAATTGTTTCATGCGTTTGCCCTACTGATTAGTTACGATAATTTGAATATTTGAAATGTTTTATATAAATTTGCCTGATAAAAAAATGAATATTTATTTCGAAACAGAAAATGTATTATTAATCAGCAAATTAATAAAACACACTACAATACACAAAGGCAAAATAATGCTCATAGGGTAGTATATATTTAGAAGTTGTGGGCAATTTGGTAAAAATGATAAAAAATGTTTTCTTTGCAAAATATTTAAAAATTATGAGTAATAAGTTTTATCATACACAAGAAAATAGATTTGAAGAATTAAATGAACCTATTATTTGTAAAAAAAATAATGCGTGGCTTGGAGAAGCATTTTATTTCTGGGAAGAAGAAAGTGATGCTGATTTTTGGGGTAACACACATAAAAAAAAAACAGGTAAATATGAAATTTATTCATCAGAAATCTCAATTGATAATATATTAGATACTGTTTTTGATAGAAAACAATATTTGTGGTGGATTAAACAAGTTGAAAAAGCAGCAAAAACATTCATGAAAAAAACAAATTCCAAGCCAACACTAAAAGAAATTAATGACTATTTCGTAGATAAAAATATTTGGACTAAGATTGATGGAATTCTGTTTCAAGATATATCTCAAAATCCTGTTCATTTTATGGTTAAAGAGTTTCAATACAAGAAAAGAATTCAACTTGCTCTTTATAATAAAGAAAAAATTATTAACTTTGCACTTCATTCTACAGGAGAATGTGTATAAAACAATGTAAATATGATTGATTTAGATAAATTGGAACAAGAAATAGACACTTTATTAGAAAAGGAAACAGAAAGTAGTTTGACAAAGTGGTTACTTAATAAAAGGTTTGGTCATCTAAATGATTTATTAGGTAAAGGAACTTTTGTTAGTATGCAAAGACAGAGCAAGCCTTTGTTTATACCAGCAAAGAACAAAGTAAACTTTACAAATGAAAGTGCTGGGTATAATGACAATACACCAAATAATAGAAAAGCAGCGTAATGGAAGTTACTAATCAACCCAAATTAATGTTTCACGGTGTGGACTTTGTAAATATAAAGTTTGACACATATATACAATATGACAATAATGCAGGTATTGATTTAAATGTTGAGCCAAAAGTGTTTTATCCAAAAGATAATGAAAAAATCTTCAAAATCATTATGGATATATCTTTACATTGTGAAAAATTTTTTGACTTAAATTTAGTTGGGATTGGAATTTTTGAATTTGACAGTAAATTTAAAGATGAAGGGTTAAAAAAGAATTTTGTTAATGCTAATGCTCCTGCAATTATGTTTCCATACATTAGGGCATTTGTTACAATCTTAACATCGAATATAGGCAACGTAACAGGAACGTTAACAATACCGACGCAATTTTTTCAAGGAGACTTACCTGAAATATCGACAGAAGATATTGAAGCATAAACCGCATAGAATCAAGTAGGCGGCTGACGAGCAAATAGCCCGCCAGTGCACCTCTCACTATTTATCCCGCACCTTTGGTCGGGACCACCAAGCATACGGGTCTCGTACTTGGCGGTTCATTAGACAAAAGAAATTTCGAGCTGTGTCTCATTTGACACTGACCGATGAAATTTTCTTTGTTATCACTCCTCTAATCGTTACTCTTTCGCTCTGCCACTTTATCGGCATTTGTTAACGGAATATTAAAGGATGAATTTTATTTATATCAAACCTTTTTTGATGTAAAACATGCTCAACGAGCTACAAAAAGTGCAATAAAATTGTACAATGAATTAAGATTACATTTATCTTTGGACTATAAAACTCCAAATATGGTGTATAAAAATATAGCATAAATTAATGTTTAACCTGTAGCCGTATTTTAGGACAAGACATGCTAAAAAACAACGAGTGTAAAATTTACATACAAAAGATCAATGAATGTAATTTTTTACTAATTTTACCCCTGTTTAGTTTATGAGTGTAAAATTTACCTTTGAGACATGATTAATTTTAACAGAGAAATACCATTCAATGATTTGCCTTTACTTCCACCGATGTTGGAATTAGAGACCAAAAAAGTACTACTTAAAGCGATTTCTGCAAGTAGAGCATTGGCTCAACTAAATGGAGCTATGATAAATTTGCCAAACCCACGACTATTCCTTGATGCAATTCATCTACAAGAAGCAAAGGCAAGTTCTGAGATTGAGAATATCATAACTACCAATGACGACTTATATAAATCTGTAGTTGCAGAAAAAAAGATTGAAAACCCAGCTACTAAAGAAGTCTTAAGCTATAAAGAGGCTCTATGGAAAGGGCTTGAGAGATTGGATTCAAGACCTTTCATTACAACTAATCTTTGTATAGAAATTGTTCAATGTATAAAACAAAATTCTTCAGGGATTAGGGTAACTCCTGGAACAACACTTTCAAATACACAAGGAGAAGTAATATACACACCACCTTCCGGGAAAAACATAATTCGGGATAAACTTGCAGATCTTGAAAAATTTATCAATCAAAATGATTCATTAGACCCTTTGATAAAAATGGCACTAATGCATTATCAGTTTGAAGCAATTCACCCGTTTGCAGACGGAAATGGAAGGACAGGAAGGATTCTGTTGCTTTTATATTTAAAGATGGAAAAACTGTTGGACATACCTGCAATTTATCTTAGCGAATACATAATTAAAAACAAAACAGAATACTATAAAAAACTTAGGAATGTAACCGAGAAAAACGACTGGGAAAACTTTATTCTTTACATGCTTGATATGGTTGAAACTACCGCAAAAAAAAGTTTAACCAAATTAAAAGAAGTTATTTCTTTAATGGAGGCAACCGCAGAAAATATTAAAACAGAAATCCCGAAAGTTTATTCAAAAGACCTGATTGAGATAATTTTTAGGCTTCCATACACTAAGAGACAATTCCTGATTGACGCAGGATTAGGAACGCTAAAAACAGTAGGTAATTATCTTATTTCTCTTGAAAAAAAAGGATATTTAAAATCAACTAAAGTCGGAAAGGAAAAGTTATATCTGAATCACAAACTAATGAAAATATTAGAAAACGAATAAAAGCACGAAAGCACAACAATAATATAAAATTTGTACCTTTGGACTAAATATTAAATTGAATACAATGTTGACAAAAACTATACTTAAAGAACAAATTGATATTTTAACAATACATCATTCAGCAAGAGACCTGACTCAAAGAATAATAAAATAAATACGTAAGGTAATAATGTATATAGTTTATGGCGGCTAAAGTGCTAAACATAAGCATTGTAATCATAAACATACATCTGTGTAAGTAGAAACATTTATTTACAAAAACCGCCACAAAACCATATGCTAAACGCCGAAAAAAATAATTACTAAAAGCTAAAGGCTAATAGCTAAAAGCTAATAGCCAAATAGCCAAAAGCTAATAGCCAAATAGCCACTTAAAAATAAATTAATTACAAAAATACAAACACATGAAATTTTTTTCTCTCTTCTTATACTTTTTTCCGTTAATACTTACAGCCCAGATATTTGATGATTTTTCCGATGGAAATTTTAATAGTAATCCTCAATGGTTAGGTGATACAATTGAATTTAAGATTTCCAGTTCTTCGGCAATTCCGCCGGAACAAAAACCTGGCTTACAATTAAATGGTACAGAAGCAAATATATCTTCAATATACCTTGAAAATTTACTTATTGATAATACTGAATGGCGATTTTGGATAAAATTATCTTTTAATACATCATCCAGTAATAATGCGCGTGTATATTTAGTTTCAGATGTGCCGGATATTGAAGGAAATTTAAACGGGTATTTTTTACAGATAGGTGAAACTAACGACAGCATAGCCTTATTCAAACAAACAGATAGTGTAACCCAAAAAATAATTTCAGGAACTATTGCATATACAGGTAATTCGACCAACGTGCTTCGTATAAAAGTTACAAGGGATAATACAGGCATCTGGAATTTATATTCAGATATTACTGGTGGAAATAATTTTCAACTGGAAGGTACTATAATGGATAACACATTTACAAGCACTTCATATTTTGGAATTTATTGTAAATACACAAGCAGTAATGCAACAAAATTTTATTTTGATGATTTTTATGTTAATAATATAATAATTGATACTATTCCACCTGAAATTTCTTCTTTAGAAATAATTTCTTCAAATGAACTTGATGTTGTTTTTACTGAAAGTGTTGAACAAACAACTGCCGAAGCTGTTGAAAATTATTCGGTTGATAATGGAATTGGAAATCCTATTGAAGCAATAAGATATTCGAATGATCATTCAAGGGCTCTTTTAACTTTCTCAAATAATTTTACTGATGGTTTGACAAATACTTTAACAATAAGTAATGTGGAAGATTTGGAAGGTAATGCAATATCTTCTGTAAGTAAAACATTTACTTATTATGCACCTTATGTTACTAATCCTTATGATGTTGTTATTAATGAAATTATGACAGATTATAATCCGGCTCCGAATAATTTACCCGAAACAGATTATCTGGAGCTATATAACAGAACAAGCGTGCCTATTAATTTAGATGGCTGGACAATTAAACCAAGAGTTTCTTCCGATACGCTTCTTTTCCCTGATGTTACTATTGAACCTGATAGTTTCCTGATTATTGTTACAACTGCATTAGTTCAGATGTTTGAACAATTCGGACAGGTTGCCGGGATTTCAGGATTCTTACTTAATAATGAAGGAACTGTTACTATAAGAAATTCCAATGGAACTCTTATTCATACTATTTCATATACAAAAGATTGGTATCATAATACGGAAAAACAAGAGGGAGGATGGTCAATAGAGCAAATTGACCCTATGTATCCCTGCATTGGAGAAAATAACTGGAAAGCATCAATTGATGAAAAAGGTGGAACGCCAGGCACGCGAAATTCTATTGATGCTGAAAATTCCATTAATCCTGAACTTAGCAAAATAAAACATATAAATAATTCAAGCATTCGTTTATATTTTAATCAGGCTATGGATAGCCTCTCTCTGACAAATTTATCAGCTTATACAATTAATAATGGCATTGGAAACCCTATTGAGGTAATTATAAATAGTCCTGATAATAATTCAGTTGTTCTGAATTTTTCTTCATCAATGCAGGGAAGTATTATATATACGTTAACTATCACAGGTGAAATAAAAAATTGTATTGGAATTTTACTGCCTTTAAATACCAGCCTTGATTTTGGAATACCCGAACCTGCTGCTTCAATGGATGTTGTTATTAATGAGATTTTGTTTAATCCGCGTGGAGATGATGGTGTAGATTTTATTGAAATTTATAATAAAAGCAATAAATTGATAGATTTAAAAGAATTAATGCTCGGTTCTATCAGAATAAATATTCACGAACCTCCTGATACAACATATAAAATTATATCTGAAGATAATCATCTTTTATTTCCAGGAGATTATTTTGTACTTACAAAAGATCCTGAAAAAGTAAAACATCAATATTATACTTCCAATTCTGATGGTTTTATTGAAATGAGTTCATTTCCTTTTTATAATAATGATGAAGGAATAGCTATGATTAGCAATACTGATGAAATAATAATTGACCAATTTTCCTATACAGAAGAAATGCAATTTCCATTATTAAATACTTTTGAAGGAGTTTCTTTGGAAAGAATAAATTTTGACCGGCCTACCCAGGATGAAACCAATTGGCATTCTGCATCCGAAGATGTTGGTTTTGCCACACCTGCTTATAAAAACTCACAATATAGCGAACAAATACAAGTTGAAGACCCTATAAGTATTAGTCCTGATATTTTCTCACCTGATAATGACGGTTATAATGATGTATTAAATATTAATTATCAGTTTGACACACCGGGATATACAGCTAATATCACCATATATGATGACAGGGGAAGATTAGTCAGATACCTTATAAAAAATGAATTTTTAGGAACAGAAGGTGTATTTTCATGGGATGGCATTACTGATAATAATGAAAAAGCAAATATCGGGATATATATAATATATATTGAAGTCTTTGATTTAAATGGAAGCGTAAAACATTACAA
>JAIOSH010000512.1 GCA_021107685.1 Bacteroidales bacterium
TTAACAAATCCCACATCTTTCATTTCAACAGTATCTACTTTATTATTCTGACCGGATAATATACCATAATCATCAAAAACCACCTTTTTTATTACATTATTGATACCGCTTACTCTTCCGAGAAACTGTAAACGGGCATAATTTATTGAATCTGTTCCGTTTATAATACAAGTATCTACACCATTACCAATAAAAATTATTGAATCAATAGTGCAATTACCTTCAACCATTCCACTACCTAAAAAGTTTACAAAATTATAATTTACATAAACATTATCATTAAACAAACCTGAAAATATTCCATCAAAATTAATGTTATTATATTGTAAAATATCCCCGTTTGTAGTTGCTACATAATCTCTCGCTGTAATTAAAGACGATTCGGAATAAAAATCTAAATTAGTTCCGTCAATATTCCATGAACCCAAAATAAATATTTCCGAACCGGATATATTTAATGTTCTGTTATTTTGTTGGTCAGAATAAAAACCTTCAGATGTTACAATTTGACCATTAGTATTTAATGTTCCGTTATATAAAAAAATATTTACACTATTATAAGGTTTATTATCTGTTACAGTAAAATCATCAAGTAATTTCCAGCCTCCGTCTATACCTTGAAAATAGACATGGTTATTAAACTGCTTACTTGCCATTTCAATGGTATTATTAAGTGATGTTGATTCAAAAGAGAAAATTCCCATAAAATCCTGGTTCATTAAGCTATCGAATTTCAATGAACCGTATATTCTGAAATTTACTGTATCTTGTCCCGCAAAAGTTGAAGCGGAATCAGTACCTGTCCAATTCATATTTTTGCAAACCGCATTACTGATATTCACAAATACCGTATCATTAATTCCTGAAAAAGAATTATCATCAAAAAACACATTATTTTCAGCAGTGGGGACTTGGATATGAAGAACTGTTCCTCCGGATTCAGTTGCCCAGTGATTAATATCAGACCAATTACCCTGACCACCAACCCAATAATAAGGGTCCTGACCAAGGCTTAATTTAAAAGTAAGTGTTAATAAAATAATACAGCATAAAAATATATAAATACGGTTTTTCATCTTATTATTGGTTATATGTTATATCAAACTTTATTTTTCTAACAAACTTTTTTCAAAGTCAGAAAATATTTTACTTCGGACTTCTAACTTCAGACTTCCGACTTACTCTCTAGGGCGTTATGTTATACGCTATATGTGTTATCAACATTTAACTTTATTACCGTAATATAGTTACACTACCCTTGAGAGTTCTTTTTGTATCAAACCCGGTACATTCGATTTTGGCAACCCAATAATAAACACCTTCGGGACATTGATTGCCATTATGTTTTCCATCCCATTTCGCATTAATATTATTTGATTCAAAAACCTTTTCACCCCATCTGTTATAAATTAATATTTCAAATTTCAGAACATCAGTACTTTCAGCATAAAATTTATCATTAGAACCATCGCTGTTTGGTGTAAAAACATTTGGTATTAAAATATCACAAGGGGCATGCTCTATGTAAATGGAATCTGTTGAATAACAAAATCCGTCAAATATATTAACCCAATACATACCTTCTTCTGTAACAGTATAAATAGAGTCGGAACTGCCATCCTGCCATATATAAGAAACAAATCCTGTTCCTGCATCAAGTATGATGGTTTCACCAAAGCTGATAATTGTATCATTACCTAAATTTAAAGGAGGATTTGGATAATTTGATAAAATAACGGTATCAGAAACTGTTCCGCAAACATTTGAAACATTGACCCAATATGTACCGGCTGAATATGCCGTAAATGTGGGTTCATCAGAACCATCCTGCCATAAATAGCTTAAATAACCCGAACCTGCATCAAATGTAATATTATCACCTATACAAATTGATGTATCATTGACAAGATCAATCACAGGAAGATATAGCATAAAAAGATTAACCTGATCATCAGCAATACAACCGATACTATCGGTTACTTCTAATGAGTATGTTCCTTCAGTATAAGCAAAATATATTGAATCAACAGAACCATCCTGCCATAAATATGATGAAAAACCAAAACCACCTTCAAAAATTACAGTATCACCAAAACATATTGTTTTATCATCACCTAAATTTACTATGGGATCGGAAACTACAATGTTAATAGTATCTTTATTGCTGCAACCATTATCATCAATAACTTTTACCCAATAAGTTCCGGTTTCTTCAACTTCAAAATAAGGATCTGAGGTACCATTCTGCCATAAATAACTAATATAACCATATCCAGGTTCTAACCAAAAATTATTATTTATACAAATTGATGTATCATTGCCAAAATTTATTTCAGGTAAAGGATTAACAGTTAAATAAATAGAATCTGTTGCATATCCGCAATTATTGGAAACCGTAACCCAATACCAACCTTCTGTATCAGCAGTATATGAATTTCCAGTTGAACCATCCTGCCATAAATAGGTCAAAAAGCCAGTGCCTACATTAAAAGTAAAGGTTTCTCCGTAACAAATAGATGTATCACAGCCAAGATCAATAACAGGTGGCGGCGAAGTTGTAACAAATACTGTATCACTTGCTGCACAACCGTTTGTATCAGTAACTATAACCCAGTAAACCCCTGTTGTATCAACTGTAAATGTTGAATCAACGGAACCATCCTGCCATAAATAATTTGTAAAACCCGAGCCTGCATTAAAAATTATAGTATCACCAAAACAAATAGTTGTATCATTACCTAAATCAACTATTGAAATTGGAAATAAATTAACTATTACGGAATCTATTGCTGTACAACCCCCTATTCCGGTTACTTCAACCCAGTAAACTCCTGTTGTATCAACTGTTAATGTTGAATCAATGGAACCATCCTGCCATAAATAGCCAAGATAACCCGAACCTGCATTTAAAGTTACTGTTTCGCCATAGCAAATTGTAGTATCATTACCAATATCAACTTCAGGTATAGGATTAACTGTTACTGTTATAGAATCTGTTGCACTACCATCACACATATCAGTTATATGAACATAATATGTAGTTGTAACAGATGGCATTACTGTAA
>JAIOSH010000030.1 GCA_021107685.1 Bacteroidales bacterium
CCGGCATTAAAACATGAATCAATAATTTTAATTAATTCTTTTCGTGAAGGTGTTAGCTCAAAATTATGATATGAAATTATTATTTTACAATTATTTTCCCTGGCAAAATTAATAAGCTCTTTTTTAAAACTTACGGATGTTTCAATTTCAATATCAACATAAGTTGCTCCGGCTTTTATTGCCTGCATTAATTTATGTTTCCTTTCCTCGTCCTTATATTTTCCTTTTCTGCATGTAGCAATTAATCTAACAGGTTGAGAAAAAAGGATTTTAATTTCATTGTCAGAAAGATCCGTTAAATCCAACCTGATTTCAGCTAATTCCTCATTTTGAATAGCTTTAATATTATCATCCAATGTTGATTCAGCAATACTAACACAAATCATTAAGCATTTCCTCCAGTTTTTTTATTGAAATTTTTTCAATTACTACATTACCAATTTTATTAAGCAAAATAAAGTTTATTATATCTCCTTCACGTTTTTTGTCTTTTAATATTGCATCAAAAATATCATCCTTTTTTAAAGACTTATAATTTGTCGGTAATCCGAAATTATTTAGTAACATTTTAATTTTACTTGCTTCTTCTAAAGATAACAATCCTTTTTTCACAGAAAACATTGAAGCTATTATCATTCCCGTACTTATTGCATGTCCGTGAGGCAATCCTGTGATTTTTTCAATAGCATGACCAAAAGTATGTCCAAAATTCAGTTTTCTGCGTTCATTTTTTTCTTTCTCATCATTATTTACTATTTCTGTCTTTATTAACAAAGAATCATAAATTAGTTTTTCTAAAACCTTAAAATCAATTTCCAATGCTTTATTATAATTTTTTTCAAGGAATGTAAACATATTTTTATTTGCAATAACAGCATGTTTAATAATTTCAGCAAAACCTGACAAAAGCTCTGTTTCAGGTAATGAATTTAATAAATTTAAATCGCAAATTACAAAATCAGGCTGATTAATAACTCCGATTAAATTTTTATATTCAAGGAAATTAATACCGTTTTTACCGCCAATGCTAGCATCAACCTGTGCAAGCAATGTTGACGACACAAAACCAAAGCTTATTCCTCTTAAATATGTAGAAGCAATAAAACCACTTATATCGCAAACAACACCTCCACCAATACCAACAATAAAATATGAGCGATCAACGCCAATATCAAGTAGCTTTTTGTAAATATTACGGACAGTATCCAAATTTTTTATTTTTTCTCCGGTTCCAATCTCTATTACGGGATATGGTAAAAAATCTTTTTGTAAATGATGTTTAACATTTTTATCAGTAATAATTACAATTTTTTCAGAAGGTAAATATTTTTGAAGATTTTGAAGTTTTTCTCCAATTAATATTTCAAATATTTTGTTACTTGTTTGTATAACAAGTTTTTTCATTTTTTATAATTTATGTTATAACGTTAACTTTTTCATTTTTGCACAAAATAACGTATTGCAATACAAATTTAATTATTTTTTTGTAATTATTTTTTTCAATTTTCGCATACAATTCTTATATGTTATAGGTAATAGTCCGCAAATAAAATTTGTATAGCCAAAAAAAATAATTAAATTTGCCGTTATTAACAAATAAAATTAGAAAAATGAATACAACTCAAATAGAAAGTCAAATATTACAACATACGAAAGGTTTACCTTTAGATGTTTTACAAGAGATTTTAGATTTTATTCAATTTGTTAAGGTAAAAAAAATAAAAAAATCTTCTTTAGACAATTTAAAAAAAGAACTTTCAATATTAGACCAATCAGAAGCAAAACACTTAGAAGAAGAATTTATAAACTATAAGGAATTATATCCAAATGAAGACTAAGTATGTAACTGATACAATGGCTTTAATCTTAAGATTAGAAAATAGGAAATTGCCAAATAAAACTAAACGAATTTTTGAAAAGGCTGAAAAAAATGAAGTTGAAATTTATATTCCAGCCATAGTTTTAGCAGAAATTGGATATTTATCAGAAAATAATAGAATAGAAACAAATATTAAAGAAATAAAAATTTATTGTGATAAGTACAAATCAATTAAAGAGAAAGAAACAACATTCAAAACAATAGAAAACAGTTTTAGCATTAGTGATATTCCTGAATTACATGATAGAATTATTGCTGGAACAGCATTAGAACTCAATCTTGAATTATTGACAAATGATCCTATAATAACAAAATCAAAATTTATAAAAACAATTTGGAAATAAAATTTTACAAACTGTTTCAAATTTAAAATCAAGCTGCTGTTTCCCACCCTGTGAAATGAGTTTATGGATGTAGAGGGGTGCTTTATCTTTATCTTGACGCTGTCAGGTGCTTCGCACGCTGACAGGTCGGTGTATCCCATTTTATTTCATCAAATTAGAAAATGTTGATAGACCTGTCTGCGTTGAATTCCCTGTTAATTATATCAAAACGTTACAATGAGGAAGTTTGTTAGAAACGCAATCTTTAGAATGCAACCTAACAGGTTTTTTCCAACCTGTTAGGTTGGTTATTATTGGCTAAATAATATTTTGAGGTGCTGGGGTATATAATAATTTGATTACTTTTATAGCATCTTCTTTAAGTTTTGTTTTCTTTCGATTGGAAAAGATAAAAAGAAGTTCACACAATCCGCAGAG
>JAIOSH010000355.1 GCA_021107685.1 Bacteroidales bacterium
AATACAAAAGAATATTTACAAGGATTGGTGTTTGAATAGATTATGCTAATTCTAAAAATCATTTAAAAATAGTTATGAACAAATTATGATAATTAAAAAAAAAAAAAATCTTTTTAATCTTATCTAAAAAAATATTATATTTGCCAAAAGTAATGGTGAACTTATTTAATGCCAAATAAATAAGTCATAATAGGGAATCAGGTGACCTGCCAAAAAGCAGAAATTCCTGAACAGTACCCGCTGCTGTAATCTCCTTAACTTTTTGAAAATCTAACGTCACTGTTCTATAATAAAGGAATGGGAAGGCATTCAAAAAGGGAGTAAGTCAGAAGACCTGCCATTAAATTCAATATTCAAAGCTTTCGGGACAAAAGGCTAAAATAAATTTACTTCTCATTAAAATTTATTCAAAGTTATTTTCCTGTAAGTTTTGAGGTTTATTAATTAATTGTTTAACCTTAAAATTTATTAAAAATGAAAAAAAATTATTTTTTAAATGCTATCATCATTTTAACTTTGATAGCAATGTATGAAATGGCAGTTTCACAAACTGAAACAAAACAAGTTATCATTTGCAATGGTGGTGTTTATGGAGACCCATCAGACCATGTTACGTTATCTACCTATGACCCTTTAGGGCAGACAACTACTGTTTTTGGAGATATTTTTACAGAATCAGTTCAGGATATTGTAATTAAAGAAAATTTTGCCTTTGTAAGTGCCCAGCATTCAATAGTAAAATTTAATATTGATAATTATGAACGCGTTGCTGCAATTGCAGAATCTAATCTTAATAAATTATATATACATAATGATTTATTGATACTTAGCAGGCAGACCGATATTAATGGTCCCCCCGCAGATGGAATTTATATTAAAATATTCAATGCTAATACTTTGTCATTTATTGCTGATATAAGTAACATATCAGCCGATGCAGCAGGCATAGTTGCTGAAAATGATACTGCTTATGTTGCTATTCCAGGCGACTGGCAGGCTACCGAAGGAAAAATTGCTGTAATTGATTTACAGGAAAAAAATTTAGTCAGGGAAATAAATTTGGGTTCTGATGCTGTTGGTATTTATAATCTGTATTCCAATGAAAATAATATATATTCTGTTAACAGAACACCTTATGGAGGTTCAACAGGCTCTGTAAGCACTTATGATATATATACACTTGATTTTTCTTCTAATATTATTAATGCTGTTGTAGGCAAGGGTGTTGCATTAACAGATAATATTCTTTATTTAGGATTGGATAATGGTATAGGTTCATATAATATAAATACGCATCAAATTATTGACCCTGAAATAATCCCTGACCCGGGTTCTGCTTCATATATTTATATAGCAGCAGCAGGCTTTGATATAATCAATGAAAATTTTTATATAACAACCACTGATTATTTCTCATTTGGAGAAGGTAAAATATATGATATTAATGGTAATTTTACGGGTTCGTTTCAGGCAGATGTATCACCCGAAGCTATTGCAATGGATTATAGAGACATTAATGGTATTAATGATAATAATAAACTCTTATCTGTTAATGTTTTTCCAAATCCTTTTAATAATAATTTAAATGTTTTATGTAATAACTACGAGGAAATAATTGAAATCAGTATTTCTGACATAACAGGAAAAATTATATATAAAAACTGCAATTTATTTTCAGATATAAATATTAATGTTTCGGAATTATCAAATGGTTTGTATTTTATGATAATAAAAACTGACATGCAGATAATTTCAAGGAAAATTATTAAGTCGAATTAATTCCAAAAGTGAAGTGATTTGAGAAGGTATAGAGTATAAATAGAGTACATCCATACGAGTCTGCAAAAGGTGTCATCTCGACTTCGCTCATGGTAACAGTGAGGCGTTGTTCATTGAGCGAAGTCGAAATGAAGTAGAAGGGTGCTCATTTTCAATTATAAAAATAAGCTTACGGATTTAAGATCCGAGCGATAGCGAGAAATCTTTTTATTTACAAACCAACAAATTGGAGATTTCTCTCTTCGCTCGAAATGACATTGAGGGTGATTTTATGGACTGATACTAAATAATATTCGTTAAACCTGTTGAATATGAATTAGTAAAAAATAAAAAAGTGTTAGGATACCGGCACATATTACTTTATTATTTTATAATCATTACCTGTATGAGGAAAATTAAAATTATAATACCTCTTTTTATAGCTATTTCTATTATTCCTGTTTTGGCATTTAGCCAGTTTGCCCCACCGGCAGGTCAGGAAGGAACAACAGCTATGTATAAAGATAGCGCGGCTTTTATTGGCTGGGCTACAACTTGTGAAGTTAAAAGAGGTGCTATGGATATTTCCAGTCCTGAAAATGGAAATGCTTCTTATGGAAATCCTTCTACAGGAACAGGACAAGCTGATAATAATGTTGTGAGCTTAGGAGATGGAGGCATTGCTACTTTATCTTTTGATATTCCAATAGCAAATGGACCAGGTTATGATTTTGCTGTTTTTGAAAATGGATTTATAGATACATTTCTTGAACTGGCTTTTGTTGAGGTAAGTTCTGACAGTGTCAATTATTTTCGTTTTAATGCCGTATCTATGACACAAACTAATGTTCAGGTGGAAACTTTCGGAGAGATTGACGCAACAAAATTAAAAAACTTCGCTGGAAAATACAAACTTTACTATGGTACTCCATTTGATTTGAATGAGTTGAAAAATATTAAAGGTTTAAATATTGATAGCATTACACATATCCGTATAATTGATGTAATAGGTTGTATTCAGGATGAATTTGCAACTTATGACTCACAGGGAAATAAAGTAAATGATCCATGGAACACGCCTTTTATATCAGGAGGCTTCGACCTTGATGCGATTGGTGTAATAAATACATATTATAAAAAAATTGATTATGAATTATATATTTATCCAAATCCTGCTAATTGTTTTATCAATGTTTATATTGATAAAGATGTAAAAAATCCTGAATTGTATATTTACGACATTAATGGAAAAATCATTAACACTATATCTTATCCTGATTTTTTTTTAAATCAAACAAAAAAAATACCTGTTGACCATCTGAAAAAAGGTATGTATTTATTACATTTAAAAACAAATAATAAAAAATTTATTCAAAAATTTATTACATTTTGAAACTTAAATTATCAATACTCATCATCCTCTTATTTACAACAATTCATTTGACAAGTCAGAATATTGTTGAAGATTCTGTTTACACGCTGACGTCTGTTAATATTTCAGGTACAAGGCTTAATGATTTTTCTGTAGGATTGAAAGTTGATAAAATTGACAGCTTAGTCCTTGATATTTATCGTTCTTCATCAATAGGTGATGTTTTAAATTCACAAACGCCAATATATATAAAATCCTATGGACAGGGAAGCCTTGCTACTATCTCGTTCAGGGGAACTTCTGCAAATCATACCGGTATATATTTAAATGGATTCAATATAAATGCACCTAATATCGGAATGACGGATTTATCTTTAATTCCAATCTTTTTCTTTAAATCAATTGAGGTTCAGCATGGAGGTGCAAGTTCACTTTTTGGAAGCGGTAATATTGGGGGAGCAATACATCTAAATAATCAGCCGGAATTTAATAATAATAAAAAAATAAACCTCGGTGTTTCTATTGGAAGTTTCAGTGATTATTCATCTCATGTTAAATTTAGCAGATCATGGAAAAACTTTTATTCATCAACAGGTCTGTTAATATGTAAATCAAAGAATGATTTTGAATTTAAAAATTTACTTAATGAAAAAGAAAAACAAAAAAATTCGGCTTTGTTTCAATATGGTATTATACAAGAACTTGGGTTTAAACTATCCGCTAATCAAATCCTGAATGCTTTAGTGTGGTTTCAATTCAATGAAAAAGAAATACCAAAAACATTAACAAGTAAACCGAATGATGCCTTGCAAACCGACAAGTCTTTACGCTCATCTTTACAATGGAAAAAATATACTGCAAATGGTTCTGTTATTGCAAAAGCAGCTTATTTTAATAACAATCTTCATTATAATGATCCCGATACAATACAAGCATTAAATATTGATTCTAAGATTAAAACACAAACAATAATCAGTGAATTTCAAATAAAAAAGGAGTTTATTAAAAATTTAAAATTTGATGCTGGGGCTAATTTTACATTAAATATCGGTGAAACTATAAATTATGAAAAAACTGAAAGTCAAAAACAAGTCGGTATGTTTATTTCAGTAGTAAAATGTTTTCCCGGAATAGAATGGTCATCAAATTTAAATATTCGCCAGGATTTGATAGAAGGCTACAATGTTCCTATAACACCTTCATTAGGTTTTGAAGGTAAAATATGGAGTTTTTTATACGGAAGATTAAATATTTCAAAAAATTTCAGAGCACCAACATTTAACGAGCGTTTCTGGATTCCGGGTGGAAATGAAAATCTAAAGCCTGAAACAAGCTGGAATGAAGAAGCAGGGATTATTTTTAAATTGAATAAAGAACAAAAAAAACATTCGGAATTTTCTATTACAGCATATAATACAATTATTGATAATTGGATTTTATGGATCCCACAGGATAATTTCTTTACTGTTGAAAATATTCAAAAAGTGTGGGCAAGAGGAATTGAATTACAAGGGAAAACCAAACTGTTTATTGGAAAATTCAATTTTAATATCACAGGGGGCTATACTTATTCTCTTTCAACAAACCAGAAAAAAGTCAGTGCAAATGATGAGTCATACAAAAAACAATTAATATATGTGCCTGAACATAATTTTTATGCAAATATCATAGTGATTTTCCGCTATATTGTTTTAAATTACAATCAAACATATACAGGAAAATGTTATATTTCAAGAGATAACACAAAATCAATACCCGGCTATTCATTGGGAAATATCAGTTTAAGTAAAAGAATAAAATTTAAAAAGCAATTTCTTAAAATTCAATTTGATATAAATAATTTATGGGATAAAGAATATCAGGCTATTCAATATTATCCTATGCCGGGCAGGTGGTATAAAGTTTCAGTTGTTTTTTACAATTAGTTACAAATTATTTGTATATAAGAAATACAGTTGTTTTTTTATGGATATCAGGTATTTGCCTTTTCCATTCGGAAATAGTCTTACTCGCTATATATTCATCTGTTTGTGTTAAATTACATGCAATACAAAGCAAGGTTTCTTTTGAGCATACTCTTAAAATTGCTTCTAATAATTGTTTGTTTCTATATGGTGCTTCTATAAATATTTGTGTTTGATCTTGCCTGTAAGCATTTTTCTCAAGCTGATTAATTTTATTAATCCTTGCTTTTTTTTCAATAGGTAAATAACCATGAAAAGTAAAATTTTGTCCGTTAAAGCCGGAAGCCATCAATGAGAGTAAAATTGACGAAGGGCCTATTAAAGGAATGACCTGAATATTTTTTTTATGAGCCATTTTAACAATTTCTGAACCCGGGTCGGCAATGCAAGGTGAACCTGCCTCGGATAAAATCGCAATATTTTTTCCAATATCTGCTACATCTAAATATGAAGTTATCTCATTAAATTTTGTATTTTTATTAAGTAAATGAAAAACTAATGAATCAAGAGGTTTATTTATTCCAATTTTTTTCAGAAACCTTCGGGCAGTTTTTTCTTTTTCAACAATAAATTCATCAATATTATTAATGATCTCAATATTGTAAGCAGGGATTACCTTGTTTAAATCTGTTTCACCAATTATTGTTGGAATTAAATAAAGTTTTCCTGTTTTCATTATTAATTATTTTCTCTTAATAAGTTTATTAGCTTTTTCAATTATATGTTTTGAAGTCATTTTATATTTCTCCATTAATTCATCAGGCTTTCCCGACTCACCAAAACTATCGTTCATTCCAATGAAGTCCATAGGAACCGGATAGTGCTTTACTACTACTTCAGCAACTGCACTTCCCAAGCCTCCAAATATCTGGTGTTCTTCGGCAGTGATTATTTTTCCGGTTTCTTTTGCAGCTTTAATGATAATATCTTCATCAATAGGTTTTATTGTGTGCATATTTATTACTCTTACACTGATTCCCTTTTTATTTAGAGAGTATGCAGCCTGCAATGCTTCCCAAACCAAATGTCCGGTAGCTATAATTGTTAGGTCATCACCTTCATTTAAAATTTGAGATTTACCAATCTTAAATTTCATTTCTTCTTGTGTGAAATCAGGAACAGCTGCTCTGCCAAAACGTAAATAAACAGGGCTGTTTACCTGCTCTATTGCTGCAATAACTGCTAATTTTGTTTGTGTGGCATCACAAGGTGAAATAACAGTCATATTGGGCAGCACTCTCATAATGGCAATATCTTCCAATGCCTGATGAGTAGCTCCATCAGGTCCTACTGAAATTCCTGCATGTGCTCCGCCGATAATTACATGAAGGTTATTATAACAAATTGATATTCGCATTTGGTCTGTTGTTCGCAATGCAGCAAATACCCCATAAGTGGAAAGAACAGGTATTTTTCCTGATAATGACAAACCTGCTGCAATGCCAACACAATTTTGCTCAGCTATTCCCACTGAAAAAAATCTTTCAGGAAATTGCTCTGCAAAAAAATTCATACCTACTGATTTGGTAATATCTGTTCCTAATCCTATAAGATTTTCATATTTTTCTCCTGCTGCTAACACTCCTTCGCCAAAACCATCTTTAGTAGGTTTGTTACCTTTATTTTTAAGTTTATACATTTTAAATATTTTTATCAAATTTTGGCTGTAAAATTATAAAATATAAAATATTTCACAATATAAATTGTGTCTATTTATTGTCTGTCTATAAACTCAGCCCTCAGTAGTTTTGATGATTCTCAATTTCTCTATTGTA
>JAIOSH010000146.1 GCA_021107685.1 Bacteroidales bacterium
ATTCCTAAAAAAATGAAAAGGTAACCCTGTTATTGCAATTTATATTAATTCTAAATTGGCTGAGCTGTAATTATAATATTATTAAAATTTATAAACTAAATTTGGAGTTAATGCAAAAAAAGGAAAAACTTTTATTTCTTGTTCATCTTGTATAGCACCTATTAACATATTCATTCCTATTTTAAATTTATATACATTAATATAGCCTGAAGAAATTAAACCATAAAAGGAGGAAACTTCACAATCAAAATGAGGGTACGACATAAAAACTCCAATGTCATAATCAATTCGTTTGTTAAATTTGTATTTACTAAACAAATTCCTTACAAATACTTTAAAAAGAAACAAATCAATATAACCTGGCCAATAAGCACATCCACCCAAATGTATTCCGGTACCAAGTAAGAATTTATTATTGAAATTCCTGATATGAGAATATCCCAAGGCTATTGGAAGTTGATAGCTAATCTCATTTATAGATTTTATACCGGTTTTTTTATTTTCTGCTTCTGTTTTTGAAACTTCTTGAGCATATACAGATGATATTAGTAAAAGAAAAATTAGTATGTACTTCATAACTTTTTTTATTTTTTATTATCAAGCTTCCTAATCTTCTTCCCCAAATCAAATTTATCTTTTATAAAATTTTCCATTTCAAAAAAATATTTTTTTTCATACGAATAAACAATAATTTCAAGTGTGTAACAAGTATTGTCCTGTGTAACAGCTTTTATTTGTGGTTCCTCTTTAACTGATGACCATGGCAAATTTAAAATAGCTGCTTTTATTTTATCTATTGTTTCATTTATGGGTAAAAATATTGAAATGTTAATTTTGAAAGTATGACTTAAAATCATTTCAGAAGGATGAGATTTAATAATTATCTGACCTAAAACATAATTGTATGGGATAAAAATTCTTTCACCTGTTTCGGTTTCCAAAACCAATGAACGATTTCTCAGGCTTATGATTTTCCCTTTATAATCATTGATTTTAATAAATTCGTTTATAGAAAAACTTTTGCTTGTCTTAAAAATCGCTCCTGCAATATAATCTCTTAAAGCAAACCAGAATATCCAAAGAATCAATATAAATAATATAAGGGATAATCCAATGGCGTATAATTGGTTGTTATTCCAAAAGAATTGAACAGCCCAAATAATATATATAAACCATATGAAAATTTCCACAACAGGCAAATATTTGGAAATCTGCCTTTTGTATTCTTTTCTTTTTAGTATTATTGGAATAAAAGTATTGAGTAGTCTGAAAAGAAAAAATATTACAATAGCAATAAATAAAAAAGAATATACTGCAAATCCGGAAAATTCAAATTCTAAAAAACTCATAGCTACTAATTTTAAAAAAATTATTCTAAAAATGGGGTAAATTATTGCATTTTTCAGTCCCGTAGGGACTTAATATTTATAGAAAAAACAATCACAATAGAGTACAAGTCCCGTTAGGGACGATATATTACAAATGTCTTATTTTAATATTACGTCCCTACGGGACTTTGTTATTGGTCTATTTCATTTTCTATAAATATTAAGTCCCTAACGGGACAATGACTACCAAAAATATACTAAACAATTTAATTTGCAAAAATTACAAATTAAATTAGCCGAAGTATGAACAAATCAAAATATACAAATTTACCCCGTTTGATATATATTTAGAATTTGTCCATAAAGTCACTCTCAATGTCATTTCGACCAAAGGGAGAAATCTCCAATATATTGGTTTTTAAAATAAAAAGATTTCTCGCTATCGCTCGAAATGACACCTTTTGCAGACTTTATGGACGTACTCTATTTAAAGCATTTCCTTATCAATCAATTTATTTTTTGAGCTAATATATAAAAACGGATTAAGTTCATAAATTTCATTATTATTTTCTATAATTACACCTGCACGTTTTAGATTATTGATTTTATCAATAAGATTAGTTCTTTGTAATTTATCAGAACGGGTTATTCTTGCCAATTTGTCAATTGTCAATCTTTTATGAAGTATAAAATGTATTAATAAAATAAGCCAATCTGTTTGCAGATTATTTAGAATAGATAAATCAGGTGCTTTAGGAGCTTTAATTATTAGGGTTTTTTCCTCTATATCCGTAATGTTAGCTATCCATGTATGCAAGGCTAATCCGACATTACCTTTGGAATAATTAAAATATTTTGAAAATAATCTGGCATAATCCAACGAACGTAATATATTCAGCTTTTTATTTTTTAATTTGATTTTTAGATCAGTTGACCTGTGACGCAAAAGAATAATATTCTTTAATTGCTCAGCATTAAAAGCTTCTAATTCAATATTATTCAGAAAACAATCCTCAATTTTTCTTATCTTATTAATCAATTTATAACTATGTATATTAGTATTTACAATAAATAAACACTTATTACTGTATTCTGAAATTAAACCAATAATAACTTCAATAACATCAAACCCGTTTTGACTCTTCTCCCACCAAAGTTCAAGGTCATCAATAATTATAATACTGTTTTGTTTAATATTGTTGAATATAGTTTTATAAGAACCTTTTATTTCCAAAGCATTTTCAAAAGATTTTTTAAAATCGTTAATATCAGTTGAACCGGCAAAAGGCGGGTGGATTACATATATATTAGGATTGTTAAAATATTTATTAGCAATAAACTGAGAGAAA
>JAIOSH010000334.1 GCA_021107685.1 Bacteroidales bacterium
GGACTTACCAGGTTAAAAGTAACTTGCGGCACCGGCTACTATTTAGTAAAAGTACAAACCAACAAACAACTTATTATTGAAAAAGTATTTATCAGGTAATCAATTTAAAGTCAAAATATCAAATAATCAAAATGTAAATAATCAATTTGGTAACAAATTGCAAATTGTTTGAACACTTACTTTTTACTTTGATTATTTAGTATTTGATATTTTGACTTTATTTAAAATGCCTTAATTGGTTTTGGTTAATAATTGTCTCTAAAATCTTTTTTCTTGTCAAGTTTTAAATCCTGCAAAAGAGAGGATTTAATATTAATGCTAAAGTTCCAGCTTTTTCTATCCCCCAAAGGTATCCATCCAAAACTCATTTCCCAGCAATGCAGGTCGCGATAAATATCAATAGAAGTGTAAGTAAAAGTACCTTCCTCAAAGTCATAATTGGTCATAAATCCAATTTTCCACTTTGGGGTAATATTTACATCACCGCTGAATCTTAATGTTTGAATTAGTGTGCTTTCTTTTGTTTTTTCATAATTGCTATATATATTTTTATTTGTATAATCTAAAGTATAGGATATATTTAAGCTCCAGGGAACAGTCCAATCTACATAATTATCAATATTTTCATTAATGTATTTTAACTCATCTTCAGTTCCCTCATCAGATACTTTATCCTTGTTAAGTTTTTGTGAATTTAAATTCCAGTTTAAGCCAAGGCTCCAATTAGTATTATCAAGCCTGAGAAGCCTTTTATTTTCTTTCCATTCAAATTTATTTAAATTTTTTGTGCCTGTTGAATCAAGAATATACGGATCCCATAAACTGCTGTATGTAAGATTGAGATTTTTAAAGAGCCTTGTATTTCCATTCATTGAGATTTTTGACCAGTTTAATGAATCTTTGGCAATATCATACGAAGTGGAAATAGCGAATCTTTCAATTAAAACAATTTTTTTTGTACCTGTAACTGTATCTTTCCTTGAACGCACTTTCATTTCAAGATTATTACTAAGGCTAAAACCAACTCTTCCTGATTTTCCATCAGGAGGTTTGCCATAAATACCATTTTGGAAAATTGAATATTTATTTTCATTACCCACATCATCAGTATAATATTTATAATATCCCCATTTTTCTGTTCCGAAATCAGGAGTATAAGTAAATGAAATTGTTGGTTTTAATACATGACGAATGGCTTTTACAGGACCTTTTTTAAAGCTGAACATTCCATATAAGGTAGTGCTGACAGTTGAACCGAAATTATAATCCATTGCTCTTTGAAAACCGTAAATAGTATCGGTTTTAAGATAACCCACTATTGTATCATTATCTGAAAAAAGAGTATCATTGCTCCATTTTTTCCTGATACTTTCAAAATACCATCTTTCTGTGAGATTAATAGGATTGGTTAATACTAATTTTTTGAATAATTTAATAGAACCACTGGAAACCTGGACAGAATGTTTAACCCCATTACGGAATTTTTTCATAAAATCTTCATCAAATAATAAAGAATCAGGACTACTGACTTTATTTTCGGCTTTCATAGAATAGTTTACACTTATATTATCATACCATTTTAATTGTCCTACTTTTAATTTTTTTCGTAATGGATAAAACCGATCAACTGAAAACGTTAATTGAGGCAGTGTTAAATCTACCATTTTTGTAATAGTATTTTGACTATGATTTAAATTAACATTTAAACGGTATTTATCAGCCCAGGTTTTAGCATAATTGATACTTGACTGGAAAGTATTGGAAAGATAGGCTTCAGTGCTTGTAGGATTGAATGTATTATATCCACTGCTAACAATATTAACATTAGCTGAAAATTTACTATTTGGCCTTGCTTTTGGATCTTGATTATGAAACCATCTGAATGAAAAATCTTTTTCCTTCTTATATTTGTCAGAACCTTTATCACCTGTATAGTTAATGGCATAATTAAAGTTAACCATTCCATTAAATTTATAACGTTTTCTATAATTTGTTGAAGGTTTTACAGCCCAGCTTCCTCTTGTATAAATATCACCGATCAGCTTAAGATCAATATAATCATTAATAGCGAAATAATAACCCCCATTCTCAAAATAAAAACCACGATTTTCGGCTTCACCATAGGTTGGTATTACAATGCCTGAACGTTGCCCTTTTTTATTAGGGAACAGACCAAATGGAATAAACAGGGGGGTAGGAACATTTTCAATAACGAGATATGCAGGACCTGTAACTATTTTATTATCAGGAATAACTTTTGATTTATAATATCTGAATTCAAAATGCGGATGTTCGAGGCTGCATGTTGTATAAGCCCCTTTTTTTATATTAATATTATCATTTGGCATTTTTTTAATTACTTCTCCGTGCAGATAACCCTCGCCATCCTGTGTAATTACTTTTTTAATAAGTCCTTTTTTTGTGGTAAAATTATATGTTATAGTTTTTGATTTAAAACTATGTCCGCCTTCAGTAAAAACAGGTGTTCCAATTTCTTTTCCCGTACTATCTGCTACACCTTTTGCAAACACCAAATTTTTAGAAAAATCAATTTCAACATAATCAGCTTTTAGGTTAATTTCTTCATATTTGATATCGTCATCTTTATAAAGATAGACTTTTTGTTCTTTCAAATCAAAGCGAATAGAGTCATTTGCCGAATATTCAACCTTTGATTCAATGGTGGATGAGGAGCTTTTAGTTTTGGATGTATCTAAAGTTAATGTATCTACTACAATAATTAAGCTGTCATTAAGTTGTTGTTTTATTGTATCTTGAGCTTTAAGATTGAATTGAAACAATAAAATACAAAATAATAATGTTGATTTTAAAGAATTACTTGTTAATAATTTAGTTAACAACTTATGTTAAATTATTTAATTAAATATTATTTTTGTAATGCGTATAGATATTATTATAAGTAAATAATTTTCAAATCTAAACAAAAAAAATTATTTAGGTGAAACGAATATTTTTAATTTTTGGTATCTTTTGTTTATTTGTATTATTTTCAAATTTTGCAATTTCTCAAAAGAACAACAGGATTAGTAAAGTAGTGATAGATGCGGGACATGGAGGCAGGGATCCGGGAGCATTAGGAAAGCTGTCAAAAGAAAAGGATATAACCCTTTCAATAGCACTTAAAACGGGAAATTATATTAAAGAAAATTTTAATGATGTTGAGGTTATTTATACAAGAGATAAGGATAAGTTTGTTGAATTGCACAAAAGAGTAAAAATTGCAAATGATAGCAAAGCTGATTTATTTATATCAATACATTGTAATTCCAATCCATCACGACAGCCTTACGGATCAGAAACTTATATAATGGGATTACATAAAACTCAGGAAAATCTTGAAGTGGCAAAGGCAGAGAATGCCGCAATATTAATAGAAGATGATTATTCAACACAATATGAAGGCTTTGACCCTAATTCAGATGAAGATTATATAGCATTGTCCTTGTTTCAAAGTGCTAATATTGACCAAAGTTTAGATATTTCCTCAAAAGTTCAAAAGCAATTTAAAGAAAGAGTGGGTCGCAGGGATAGGGGAGTAAAGCAAGCAGGTTTTTGGGTATTATATAAGACAACAATGCCGGGAATTTTGATTGAAACAGGATTTTTGAGTAATACAACCGAAGAAAAATTTTTAATGTCGGAACAAGGTCAGGTTTTTATGGCATCTGCAATATATAGAGCTTTTAAAGAATATAAAAAAGAATTTGAAGATACTAATAAAGAATTAAAACCTATAGTAAAAGTGCAGGATGAAAAAAAAGAAGAAGAATTACCAAAACCCGAAATTGTTTTCAGGGTTCAGTTTGCATCCTTTAAAAAAGAGAAACCTTTAGACTCACGTAAATTCAAAGATATTCAAAATATTAGAGTTTATGAACATAAAGGATTATTTAAATATACCACCGGTAATGAAAAAACTTTTGAAGAAGCAAAAAAACTTAAATCTGCTATGCGGAAAAATGGTTTTAAGGATGTTTTTATTGTAGCTTTTGCTGATGACAAAAGAATTACTGTTGAAGAGGCTAAAAATATGATTAAAGAATGATTTAAGAACTTTGATAATAATACGAACTCTAAATATTACTTTTAACTTCTGACTTCAGACAAAGACACTTGCGAAATTTAAATAAATCAAATATCTTGAATTTATCCCGTGAAAAAAAAACAGGTATTATTTTTATTTGTGCACTCTTACTCATAGTATCCGGATTTTTTTATTTTGGCACTAATTTATTTACACATAGAAATAAATTATATATTATTTTTAATAATATCTATGGTTTGTCTTTGGATGCCCCTGTTTATATCAAAGATATTAAGGTTGGTAAAGTTGAAAATATGTATTTTGCAGCAGATAGTTCATGCAGAATTGTTGTGATATTAAGTCTAAAAACCACAGTAAATATACCTGATAAATCAGTTGCAGAAATTATTACTATAAATAAAAAAACAGGTGATAAAGCCATTAAAATTAGTTTGGTTACCTCCCCAACCTGTTTATTAAGTGGTGATACAATAAGATCATCGGAAATTAGTATTTCTATTGATACGCTTTTAAAAGTAAGCAATAAAATCAGTGCTTTTTTAAAAGATACTGTTATTTTAAATAAGTATGAAAAAGATATAATAAAACCAGAGATAATTTATAAAGTTCAATTATATACATCAATTAAAAAAATTCCGCTTACCTCTCCCAAATTTAAAAACTTTAAAGGTGTTCAGGTGTATTTTCAGGATGGAATATATAAATATACCATTGGAAACGAAAAAACTTTGGATAAAGCTGCCTTAATAAAAATTAAAATTCATAATAAAGGATTTGAAGATGCTTTTATTATTGCTTTTTATAAAGATAAAAGAATTTCTGTTAAGAAGGCCATTGAATTAGCCCGAATGATTCATTAATTTTAAACTTTTCTGATTATAACGTTTTGCTGTGATGAAATGTTAGTGTTTTGATAATGTGATTATTGCCATTCTTCGATGGTTCGATTTTTTGCTTTATCAGTTATCTTGACGCTGTCAGGTGCTTCGCACGCTGACAGGTACGCGGTTTATCCTATTTTATTTCATCAAGTTAGACAGCGTCGATAGACCTGTCTGCGTTGAATTTCCTGTTAATCATATCAAAACGTTACAATGAGGAATATTCAATAACCAATGTATGGGTGGGGTATTTGAAAATTGTGTA
>JAIOSH010000026.1 GCA_021107685.1 Bacteroidales bacterium
AATGCAAGTACTAATAATGGATGGAAAAATGTACAATTCGCAATAGGTATGAACAGGTATAATAATTTCAACAATAGAATGTTAACAGAGGGGGTTAATTATGATAATTCTCTTATTGACACTTATGTTGAATATGCTAATGGAATTGATTATGATCAGATTGAAGCAGATTATGATGGTGATTATGCTTATGATCTGAATTTAGCATGGTGGACATATTTAATTGACACACTCGGAGGCCCAACAAGCTATATCGGTGCAGCTCCACCCGGAGGTGTAATACAAAACAAATCAATAACATCTAATGGTTCTATGAATGAATTGGTGATTTCAATGGGAGCAAATTATAATGACAGATTATATTTAGGTGCAACTTTCGGCTTTCCATATATCAGGTATTTTCAACAATCTTATTACACAGAAAAAGCAATTGACCAAAGTATTCCTGATTATTGTTTCAGAGAATTTTCTATATATGAAGATTTAGTAACAAAAGGATCAGGTTTTAATTTTAAGTTTGGAATGATTTTCAGA
This sequence comes from Bacteroidales bacterium, assembly GCA_021107685.1. Classification (GTDB taxonomy): domain Bacteria; phylum Bacteroidota; class Bacteroidia; order Bacteroidales; family SMBSF39; genus SMBSF39. The sequence goes on from JAIOSH010000026.1 coordinate 535, forward strand.
GCAACAGATTGGGTTCGTATTGGCGGTGCTATTCATACACCAACTTTTTTCTTTAACATGACAGATAAATGGAACACAACAATAGAATCCAAATGGGATGTTTATACTACAGAAAAAAGTTCTTCACCTAATGGTAGATTTGATTATGAACTTACAACTCCAATGCGTGCAATAGGTAGTTTGGCATTTATCATTGGCAAATATGGCCTTATAAGTGCTGATTATGAATATGTTGACTACTCGGAAGCAAAATTTCGATCTGATTATTACTCTTTTTTTTATGAAAACAATAATATCCGTAAAAAATTTACTTCTACCGGTAATCTTCGAGTAGGTACAGAATGGAGATTAGATATGCTCAGTCTAAGAGGAGGTTATTCATTATATGGAAATCCATTCAAATCAGGTATTAATGACGGTGAACAATCATCATTTTCATTCGGTTTGGGTTTCAGGGAAAAAAATTTTTTTATTGATCTAGCTTATGTCCATACTATTTCTTCAGAAGATTATTATTTATATGGAACAAATGATATCATAGTGAATCCTGTTAAAAATGATTTTACATATAATAATTTCTTATTAACACTTGGGTTTAGATATTAATAATTTGTTTGTATTCTTGTTACAATTTTAATTCGACATCCGGCATTTATAACCATCTTCAGGAATATTCTCCGGCATTAATAACTCTTTACATGTATTTGAAAATTACAAGTACCAAAATATTTACCCTGTGAAATAATTTTTGCAAAAAAAAAATTACTTAGTACCTGCACAAAAACTATTCAAAAAAATATGGTTAATTATTTTTATTTAATTTTGGACAGAAACTTTCAGGATAAAAAAATATATAATTTGACTTCAATTTTAACTTATCAATAATGAAAAAACGTATTGCGATTTTAGGTTCTACAGGCTCAATCGGCACACAAGCTTTAGAAGTAATAAAACAACATCCTGATAAATTTGAACTGGAAGTTATTACTGCACAAATAAATTCCTCTTTGCTGATTAAACAAGCCATTGAATTTAAACCTAATGCCGTAGTAATTGGAAGTAAAAAACATTATAAAGAAGTTTCCCGGGCTTTAAGTAATTTTAATATAAAAGTATTTGCAGGAGAGGAATCAATCTCACAGATTGTTGAGATGGATACAATAGATATTGTGTTAATATCGCTTTTAGGATTTTCAGGATTAAATCCAACTATAAATGCCATAAAAGCTAAAAAACAAATTGCATTGGCAAATAAGGAAACATTGGTTGTTGCAGGTGAATTGCTTGTAAAGATGGCAAAAATTAATCATGTAAATATTTTACCGGTTGATTCCGAACATTCTGCAATATTTCAATGCTTAACAGGTGAAGATTTTAATCCTATTGAAAAAATTTATTTAACTGCATCAGGAGGACCTTTTAGAGGGAGAGACAGAAATTTTTTATCAAAAGTAAAAAAAGAACAAGCACTGAAACATCCGAATTGGAACATGGGTAACAAAATTACTATTGACTCTGCTACGCTGATGAATAAAGGCTTAGAAGTCATTGAAGCTAAATGGTTATTTGGCTTAAACCCCGAACAAATTGAAGTAATCATACATCCACAATCAATTATCCACTCTATTGTTCAATTTCAGGATGGTTCAATGAAAGCACAAATGGGATTACCGGATATGAAATTACCTATTCAGTATGCTTTTTCTTATCCTTTAAGACTAAAATCTGATTTTCCACGTTTCGATTTTATTAATTATCCTAAATTAACTTTTGAATTTCCTGATACAAAAATTTTTCGTAATCTTGCACTCGCATTTGAAGCTTTAAAAAAAGGTGGTAATATGCCTTGTGTGTTAAATGCTGCAAATGAAGTAGTAGTTGAAGCATTTTTAAAAGACAAAGTGCCTGAAAACGGTAGAGGAATAGGTTTTTTGCAAATGTCGGATATTATTGAAAAATGTATGCAAACCATACAATTTATTGAAAATCCTGGTTATGAAGATTATGTTTTAACTGATATTGAAACAAGAAAAAAAACATTAAATTACATATCAGAAATTTAAAAATTTAAAATAAGTAAAATAAATGGACATTTTAATTAAGGCTCTTCAGTTAATACTGAGTTTATCAATATTAGTCATTTTCCATGAATTTGGACATTTTATAGCTGCAAAAATTTTCAAAACCAAAGTGGAAAAATTTTATCTTTTTTTTAATCCATGGTTTTCCATATTTAAAATTAAAGGCAAAGAAACAGAATATGGCTTAGGCTGGTTGCCATTAGGAGGTTATGTAAAAATCTCAGGAATGATTGACGAATCAATGGACAAGGAACAATTGAAAAAACCCCCACAACCATGGGAATTTCGTTCTAAACCGGCTTGGCAACGATTGATAATCATGCTTGGCGGTATTACAGTAAATATTATATTGGCAATTTTTATATATATCGGTATGTTATTGACCTGGGGCGAACAATATTTACCAACATCTGAACTTAAATATGGTATTACTGCCGATTCTCTCGCTATGGAAATGGGATTAAGAAACGGAGATAAAATCCTGACAATAGATAATGAAGAAGTTGAAAATTTTTTAAGGATCCCTGAAAAAATCATTCTTGACGAAGCAAAAACTATACAGGTGAATAGAAATGACGAAATTATCAATGTTTATATCCCTAATGGTTTTATTGCTAAATTGATAAAACATAAATCTCCTGACTTTATATCAATAAGATTTCCTTTTGAAGTCAAAGAATTTACAAAAGGTTCTGTTGGAAAAAAAGCTGGTATGGAAGTAAATGATAAAATTATCGGGCTGAATGATATTTCGATACAATATTTTGATGAGTTTATCAATGAACTACCAAAACATAAAAACAAAGAAATTATAGTTAGTGTTCTTAGGGATTATGATACATTAAAATTTCCAGTAACTGTTCCAGAGAAAGGAAAATTAGGAATATATGGCAAATCATTAGACAATTATTTTAAATTTAGTGAAAAAAAATATTCTTTTACCGGAGCTATTCCTGCCGGTATTACAAAAGCTTATAAAAGTGTTGGGAATTACTTAAAGCAATTAAAATTATTATTTAATCCTGAAATAAAAGCTTATGAATCTGTAGGCGGGTTTATTACGATTGGTAGTATTTTCCCATCTGACTGGAACTGGGAGGTTTTCTGGCGATTGACAGCCTTTCTGTCTATAATGTTAGCTATTCTGAATTTATTGCCAATACCGGCTTTAGACGGCGGTCATGTAATGTTTTTACTTTATGAAATTATTGCCCGCAGAAAACCAAGTGATAAATTCATGGAATATGCACAAGTTTTCGGGATGGTAGTTTTATTCGGATTGTTGATCTTTGCCAATGGAAATGATGTTATAAAACTATTTAAATAATCAAATTTTGTATTCCCCTATTTTTTAAGAAAATTAAAAATAGTGTCAAAGAATTATTTTATCTTATTTATTTTTCTTTTCGCTTTTTTCTTTACTTTTTCTCCATCAGAAGTAATTGGAAATAATCAAAATGATTTTTTTACCGAAATTACAGATACAATTTTCTCGGAAAATGATATTGAAATTGAATTCAAATCAATAATTGTTGAAGGAGTTGGAACTAAAATATTTATAATTCTAAAAAATCCTGAACAAAAAAAATATTATAATAACAGGAGTATAAATGTTTTTATTAATGATTCGTTAATCAATGTAAAAATTAAGAATAACAAGGGAGCTATACCTTATACTTTTATATCAAAAGAAACTATTTCAGTAAAAACAGGTAATTATTTCTTTTCTGAAACAATAACACCCATTCCGCTCTGGCTTTCAATTTTACCTCCTTTAATAGCTATTCTTATTGCCTTGATATTCAAAGAAGTCTTTACGGCATTATTTATTGGAATATTAGTCGGAACAACAACTATTTATTTTTATCAGGGTTCTTCGATTTTTGCAGCAATTTTTAAGGGAATGTTCGCTATAATTGATACTTATATTCTTGAATCATTAAGTGATAAGGGGCATTTGTCCATCATTGTATTTTCTATGTTAATTGGTGCAATGGTAAATTTAATAACAAGCAACGGTGGAATGAAAGGTATTGTAAATATACTTTCAAAATTTGCCAAAACAGCACGATTAGGACAATTAGTAACATGGTTTTTGGGAATAATTATATTTTTTGATGATTATGCAAATACATTAGTCGTAGGAAATACCATGCGACCTATTACAGACAAATTAAAAATATCACGTGAAAAATTAAGTTATATTGTTGACTCAACAGCAGCACCTATAGCAGCATTAGCTCTTATAACAACATGGATAGGTATTGAATTGAGTTATATTCAGGATGGTATAAATGCCATTGGTATTAATGAAAGCGCCTATGGTGTTTTTGTAAGTTCGTTGAACACTCGTTTTTATCCAATCTTTACTTTGATTTTTATATTTATCCTTGTTATTAAAAAGAGAGATTTTGGTCCAATGTTACATGCTGAAAGAAAAGCAAGAAAATCTGAAAATATACAATTAATTAATAATAATTCCAACAATTTAAATGAATCGGAAATCTCTGATAAAATCAAAGCAAGATGGTTTAATGCAGCAATACCTGTTTTAATTGTTATTTTCGGCACACTTGCCGGATTATTATATACAGGATGGGATTCGGATGTCTGGAACAATGAAAACATATCTTTTTCAACTAAACTTTCAAAAATTGTCGGCAACTCTGATTCCTATAAAGCATTATTGTGGTCTTCTTTATTAGGAACAGTTACAGCAATTTTATTAAGTGTCAGTCAAAAATTACTGAGTATGAGAAAAAGCATTGACAGTTTGATAAAGGGTTTTAAGACTATGCTTACAGCAATTCTCATTCTTATTTTAGCATGGTCATTAGCTTTGGTTACAGAACACCTGCATACGGCAGATTTTATTTCTCAGGGTTTAGTAAATGCTAATATCAGTCCTTTTTTAATTCCTGCATTAACATTTATATTATCTGCATTAATTGCATTTTCCACAGGTTCATCATGGGGAACTATGGCAATACTTTACCCCTTAATACTACCGGCTTCATGGTTAATTTCAGATAATTACGGTATGGATTATGATGCATCATTGTCAATTTTTTATAATGTTGTTTCATCAATCCTTGCAGGGTCTGTTTTAGGCGACCACTGTTCACCAATTTCCGATACTACGATTTTAAGTTCATTGGCAAGTTCCTGCAATCATATTGAGCATGTAAGAACACAATTACCTTATGCCCTTACTGTTGGTGCCGTATCAGTTGTTATTGGCACTATCCCTGCTGCTTATGGTATATCCTCATATATTTTATTTCCTCTTGGAATCATTGTTTTATATTTAATTGTAGTAATTTTCGGTAAGAAAGTTTATTACACATGATAAATTTTAGCTCATTCTGGATGACTAAAAAGTTATTTCTTTGCAGGTATAATGTGTACATCTCGTTGCGGAAAGGGTATCTTGATATTATTTTCTGTGAATTTTTCGTCAATTACAAACCGTAAAGCACTTTTGATATTTTCTACTCTGAATGATTTATATGTCCAAAAAAATATTTGAAAGTCTAATGATGAATTACCAAAATTATCAAAACGAACAAAAGGAGACGGTTTATTCGAAATATCAGGAACTGAAGCAGCACTTTCGAGGAGTACTTTTTCCACCAGTTTGATTTTTGACCCATAAGCCACACCTACATCAACATGAAATCTCGTTTTTGTTTCTATATGACTCCAGTTGATAATATCATCACTAATAATTTTGTGGTTGGGAACTATTATAATGTAATGATCTCGCGTTTCTACTTTTGATGTTCGCAATCCTATTTGTACAACTTTACCGATAGTACCGTCTCCTAATTGTATTACATCATTTATTTTAAGGTTTCCTTCAAATAATATTATAATTCCCGAAACATAATCACTAAATATCTGTTGAAGACCAAATCCTAAACCGATAAGCAATGCTGCTGAACTGGCAATAAGCAAGTTGAATTTTATTCCGATGCTTTCCAAAGAGATACCTATAACAATAATCCAAATAATGTATTTAATGATTTGAAAAACTGCATAGATTGAACCCTGATCAATTTTTTTTGATACTAAACGGCGTTTGATAAATTTATTAATAAGCTTAAGAATGATCCATGTAGCTAATATAAAAATGACTACTGTAAAAATATCTGCAAGGGATAAAACATAATTTTCAGTTTCAAATATTGTGTATTCAAAAAATTTGCGAATGTTCATTTATGAATAGTTTTTAGAGGTAATTGTTTTTTTCATTAAAAATTATTCTGTAAATTTACAAAAATAATTTTGACCTTTCAGGTTTTTTACGATTATAATAAATGCAAGCTGATTAATTCGACTAAATAATATTTTGAGGTGCTGGGGAAATATTTTGGTCGGACAATTCCTTTACTTGTAATAGCAAGAAGGAGCTTATATTTTATTGCTAAACCATTTTTGAATATAGTAATATAGCATTTGCAATATCAAACCACGAAGTGGTTAAACGTGAATAGCCACAGGTTTACCCTGTGGAATAATAGCTTTGCTATTCCACGGGGTAAACCTGTGGTTAAAAAGG
>JAIOSH010000185.1 GCA_021107685.1 Bacteroidales bacterium
ACAGGTCGTTCATTATGATTAAAGGTTTACCGGCAGGTACTGTTAATTTTGCTCCTGCTTCAATTAATAAATTACTGACAAAGGCATTAGCCCAACTGTTGGTTTCAGGGAAATTACCCCCGGGTGGTGAGGAAGGAATAGTAACATCAATATTATAAGGAACCGTTCCATCATCCCAATTACTGTCTGTACTCCAGTCTGTATCTATTGTTCCTGTCCAAAGACCAGGAAATGTAACTTCAGAAACTTCAATATCATCTAATAAAATATTTTCAATATCAGATGTGAAATTTGTTTGAAGACGAAATTTAATTTTATAGCCCGCAGACAGATCATAATTATTAGATAAATCTAATGATACCTCTGTCCAGCCTGTCCAAATACCACCATTATAATTTTCCTGCTGATGAAATGCTTCGTGCCATTGTGTAGTGCTGTTCTCATATATATCTGCATATAAATTGATAATATTTGATGCAAGCATATTATACCAAAAATTAAGTCTTACATATGATTTGGATGTGTAAGGTGCAAAATTTACTGTAATAGAACATGTTCTTCCTAAATCGTCTGTTCCTGTTGATTGTAATGAATATTGACCGGATGCCGTATGATTATCAGAAGTTGTAATTTGTAAGATTCCATTTGCAGGAATATCAGTTGTCCAAAACGAACGTATAGAACCTGTTTCCCAATCTTCAATAAAAGGGATAGTTTGGATACTTGGATCCGTTTCAGTTGTAAATTCCCATATATCGCATCCTGTGGCATCTCCGTAAGCATTGTAAGGTATAATTTTCCAATAATATGTTGTATTGTAAGAAAGTCCATCAGGTGTATAATCATAGGTTAGAACATTGCCCAAGTCTGTGCCGGGGACTATATTAATTGGGTCGGTTATTCCTCCTCCGTCCGAACCAAAATAAAGTTTATAACCATCAGCGTCAACAGAAGCATTCCAGTTTAAGCTGCCGTTTATGCTTATTCCGGTAGCACCGTCAATAGGTGTATCTATTGTTGAACATGATGGAGGTGGTGGTGGTGGTGCTATCTGGAATGAGGCAATACGTGTTTGCCAGTTAGCTGAACCTGTAGTTTGAATATATTCCTGAGTGTACCAAAAAGTAATATTGTCAGAAGGGTCAAGAGACATAGAACTATAATCACCCCAGCGACAAGCATAACCGGTTTGTGAGCCGGAACCGGTAATAATTACTTCTTCTGCAAGATTTAACAGACCGGGTAGAGAAGATGGTGTTCGGCTTGTGTAGCGAATAGATGGATATGTAGTTAAGCTTGATACACTATATCCTAATGCAATATATCCTAATTCATCCATTGCTATGCTTCCCATCCAGCGGTGATCAGAATCAGGTGCATAAGAACCTTGCTGGTGGATAACCCAAGCCGGACCATAATTACGTAATTCATACCAGCGTATGCCTGCATGACCGGAACCTACATCAACAGTATGATTTGTTACCATTACCTGATGAGTTCCAAAGTTACGGTATTGAAGCCTATACATTAATCTGTCAGATAAGGACTCAAGTTTTCGGCTGGTACCGGGTTGATGAATACATCTCCCTCTGTATGCAGTACATATCTCTGAATCAAAAGGCTCAGTTGTCAAATTATAAGCTTCTGTAAAAGTAGTATTGGATGTATTGATCCAATCAGTATGAAATTCCCATATTCTCAATTGGTCATTAGGATAACCCCAGGCATCATCATTAAAATATGCAAAATAATTTGGTGTGCCGGCAGGAGGAGGTGTACCATCAAAATCGGAAGGTAGCATACTCTGAGGATCACCTCCAATCAGGTCAAAGTATTGCATTCTTGCTCCCGGGTTACCTATAAGCATTAAATCTCGTTCAAATACCGCTGCTAATGCACGATTTGTACTCCCAAACATATTAAAAGCTACATAATAACCGTCAGGCCACACTCCTAATTTCGGATAATCATTAAAATCAGGGAATTCAAAAGCATATTGATACCATGCACCTGTTGGATCCGGTGTTTGAGATATTGCAATTAATTGCCAATAAGTCCCATCAGGTGTATTTATTGCAAACTGGCTTGCCAACCAACGGTCAGCAAGTTCATCATATAAAACTATTGGATCACCATCATTAGTACTTGACCATGGTCCAGGAAATCCATTCCATAAAGTACTGTTATCGGCAGGTCCATATAATAAATTTCCTGATTTATCAAAAATTGCAAATGAAAGATTTATCATCTGAAAATAATGATTAGGTCCTACATCGCCTTCGGTGTCGGGTGGATAAACCCCATTTACATTGCCTACACCTTCAAAATTCAGTATAGGGGGTCCTCCGGCATCAGTACCTTGATAATTTTGCAAAACAGGGTCAATCCCATCAGGTAATGGATTGTTCTTTTTTTCCCTGTTCTTTTTAATATTTTCCTCATTTCTAATTATCCCGTCTTTCCAGCTTCTGTCTCGTTTACCCGGTTTAATAAGTTCCATTTCCCGTAATGGTGGAGTTTCACGGAAATAAGTAGCTTTTATTACTTTTGTGGGTTGTGAGTAAATTTCATTGATGCATATAAACATCAAAATAATGCTAATTGAAAGTAATATTGTTTTTTTCATTTTTAAATAATTTATATGTTTTCTTATATTAATAACGAATTTACTAAATAAGTTACCCTGTGATTAGAACAAAATCACATACAATATTTTAAAGTGTTTAATAAAATTACTAATTAGCCTGTCTTTAAAGTCGGTGTTTTTACGTTATAATTTGTGATTTTAGATTTTAGGACTGCTGTTAACTTATTAATCCTCAATGTATTAATTCTTTAATCCCAATTCTTAAATCTTAAATATTTCCCAAGGTGGACTTAATGGACTAACACTACTTAATGAATACTTCTTCTGATATTGTGGTGTTTTGAGTTATTACTTTAACAATATAATATCCTGGAGAACAAACAATACTGAATTTGTTTAATGAAATATTTTCTAATGGTTTTTTTATGATTTCCTGTCCAAATATATTATAAACCACAATTTCTCCATTAATATAATCATGATTGTTAAACATTATATAGATATTATTTTCATTAGAATATATCTTAATATTGTTATTTCCAAATTCCTTAATAGAAGAAGGTCCGGTAAAATGAAGAATAAATCTGTTTGGATCATCTCCAGGATTAGCTGTAAAGGAATAAGACGGATTTAAAGTTAATTCAGTAATATTATTTTCTTTTAAATCTTCGAGATAAATTTGTATGTTTTGGTCAAAGCTTTCCAATTCCAAAGCATTAATAGTATAAGTATCAGAAGCTCCTGCTTCAAAT
>JAIOSH010000313.1 GCA_021107685.1 Bacteroidales bacterium
ATACTTCCTGTTATCAGCTTCTCTTCATCTTCAAGCCTGATTTTATTCATATCCGGTTTCTGAAGTTCGATAGTTTTAAAATTTTCAGAAATACTTTTTTCTATAAAACTCTGAGGAGTACCACCCTCGCTGATCTGAGCATTTATGTTTAAACTAAAAGCCAGGATCAAACTACTAACAAACAAAAGAGTAAAGAATTTATTTCTTCTCATGTATTTAATTTTTGACAGAATTAACATATTTTATTCTACAAATAAGTAAGCTTTCTAATTTCTAATTTCCAATTTCTAACTTCATCTCACCAAAGAAATCCTTTTATTAACAGCTACTCCGTCAACTTCAACAGAAATATAATAAACTCCCCTCGACTGACCGGAAAGATCAATATCCAAAGTAGAATTTTTAATATCTGTATTTTCTGAAATCAGATTTCCTATTGAATTAAAAACTCTAACTGTAACATTTTCAAATTGAATATTTCCAAGTTCGAGTTTACAAACTCCAGTAGTTGGATTTGGATAAATCTTAACTTCTTTTTTCAAGAGGTCTTCACTAATTCCTACCCAAATTACAGTAATGTAATCTTCTTTGATAAGAGTATCGGAACCACCCCCGTTATATGTGATCAGTTTTATATCATAAACTCCTTCAACATTAAACTGTACTAAAGGATTTTGTTCGTCTGAATGATAAGGATTTCCTCCCTGAAACGTCCAATACCAAGAGTCAGCTCCGATTGAAAGATCAGTAAATTGAATAGTTTCTCCCGGCAAAATTGTTGTTACATCAGCCACAAAATCACATACCGGAGGAGCAACATAATTAACATGAATATAATCTTCCTTAACCATAACATCAATTCCATCAGGGTTTGTAACTGTCAATTGTACATTGAAGTCCCCAGTATCGCTATAGATAATTCCTGTTGGATTTTGCAAATAAGAAGTATCCGGTACTGCACCTTCAAAAATCCATTCCCAGATATAAGGATCTCCGGTTGACAGATCCGTAAAGTCAATAGAATCGCCCTGAGGAATAATTGTAGTGTCGGCTTCGAAATTGGAAACAGGTGGAATTACTTCCCATGAAACTCCATTTATATATTCTTCGCCGGTATTTGTTGGATCAAGCCAATCTTTTAAACGATAAGGTGCAGAGTTTCCGGTTTTATCCCATGACCAGTAAAATTTTCCATAAAATGCAGGTGAAGGGTTAGTACATGAATTATATTCATAACCCCCTGTAAGATCACCAATAATTCTTTTATCCTGATTAAAAACAGGAGAACCTGAAGAACCACCCTGCACAATAGATGTACCATTAGCAGTTTCAGACCAAATTAAACGCCAATGTGTTGGAAGTCCTGTCCACATGCTTGAGGATATCATATTATGATATGTAGATATTTTTTTAATATCTCCTGCCGGATGATGAATACTTACACCACTATCTCCGGGAATATCTCTTCTATCCCAACCACAATAATATGGATCGTATGAAACGGGTGGAGTAGAATTTAGTTTAACAAGATAAAAATCAGAATCATCAATTTGTCCGGCAACTGTAAAATGGTCCCATGCTTTCAATGAAGCTCCTGTAATAGTGAGATATGATGAGTAAGTACCCTGACAAGTATTTGCCTGATATTTAAAATAAAATACCCATTGATTAAGATGAGAAGTAGTTGCACCCTCTCCACAGTGGGATGCAGTAAGAAAATATGGTGTACGGTCGTGTGAAGTATTATTTATTAATGAACCTGAACACCAATAATACCCGCCAGGTTTCAAAATAGATATTCGTGCAGCCCCATTAATTTGGTTTTCCCAATCATCGCCTTCTTCACAAGCAACATTGATCATGCACCACCATGCACCACCTTTATCATCATCAAAAAGTGAGAATTTAATATCGCGATAAGCATAAGCTAATTGCGATATTTTTAAAACTGCTTTTTGTGTAATTCCAATTGGCTCAAAATATTCGAGGGTAACAGTTTCGCCCTGAATAAATTCAGTGGAGAACAAAGCTGATTCGTCGTTATTGTTATTGGTAAAAGCACCTATAAGATGTTTTTTATCTTCATTATAAACAAAAAGTTTTGAGCCGCGCGGTAACCAAAAGTTATCAAAATAAACTCCAAGTGCAAGTGCATCTTCAACAATAAATTTTAATCTTAACACTCTGCCTTTATCAGGAATTTCTGTCCATGTTCCTGAATTATACATATCCAAATTAACCGGAACAGCAACACCCATTCGTGGAGGGTTTATACTTCCTGTTCTTAACTTTTCTTCATCTTCGAGCCTGATCTTATTCATATCAGGTTTCTGAAGTTCGATAGTTTTAAAATTATCAGAAATATTTTTTTCTAAAAAACTCTGAGGAGTACCACCCTCGCTGATCTGAGCATTTATGTTTAAACTAAAAGCCAGGATCAAACTACCGGCTAATAAATGAGTAAAGAATTTAATTTTTTTCATGATTATCTGTTTTAAAATTTTTCACAAAAATATCATTAAATATTTTCTATACAATGAAATGGGGGGATTTATTTTGATGGAAAAAACACCCCCTTCCCAGCCTTCCCCCAAGAAAAGGGGGAAGGAGTTGCTTTATTGCGGCTAATTGATGTTTTGCATATTTCCCCGTTCGCACTCGCTGCAAATAATTCTCAAACCGTAATTCTCAATTTTAAATGTACTTTTGCTTCCACTAACAGTAATTATGAAAAACAAAACAATATACATAGTTCTATTTATTTATGCAATCGTAGCCACCCTTACAATAATATTTTTTGATGGCACCGGTGATGCAGGTGATAGTATTCACCATTACCTGTTTGCA
>JAIOSH010000516.1 GCA_021107685.1 Bacteroidales bacterium
TAATGGGTCAATTCCTTTAACAAAGCCTGAATAAATTAATACAAGTCCTACAAATATTCTGCTGAAAATCCTTAATCCTTTCATACGTTTAACAAGTTATTTTTTTGTTTGAAAATGCCTGAAATTTTAATAAGTGCAAATACCGAATAATTAATAATATCATTATAATTGGCATCAACACCTTCAGAAAAAAAAGTTTTACCTTTATTATCTTCAATCTGCTTAATTCTTAATAATTTCATTAAAATAATATCAGTAAGGGAACTTATACGCATATTTCTCCAAGCTTCCCCATAATCGTGATTTTTATCCTCCATCAAATCTTTCGCAGCATAGATATATTTATCATACAATTTAATTGCCTGTCCGGTTGTTAATTCAAAATCTCTGCTACCGGCAGGTAAATCTCTTTTTATGCCAAGTTCCAATTGTATCAATGCCATAACCGAATAATTGACTATTCCGATAAATTCAGGTTTAATACCTTCATTGACTTTTTTTATTCCTTTGTCATCAATGCTCCTAATACGGTTAGCTTTAATATAAATTTGGTCAGTCAATGAAGTAGTTCTTAAAATTCGCCATGCACTACCGTAATCTTTCATCTTATTGATAAAAACATCTTTACACCCTGCAATTGCCGATTCAAATTGTTTTGAAGTTTTATTATTCATATAATTATGTAAGTATTCAGTTTATTAAGAGTCTTTTTTGTTATACGTTATATGTTAATCTATTAAACATTAAACGTACTGTATCATTACCTAATCTATATACTGATTAGATACATTTTTGCAAATATATAAAAACAAAATGTTTTTCATCATTTTAGAAATATTTTTTAATTTCTTGTTTGGTTTCTTTCTCTATATACTTCAAAAATGACTGGAAAACCAAACAAGAAATTAAAAAAAATATAACTTTATGGACTAATACTAATTATGCAAAATTAAAAAATTATTCATCCGATTCAAAAGGATTAACAGGTGAACCGGAATGGAATTTCCCGGAATGAATAAGGCTTTCCAGTATCCTGATCTGGTTAGGAGGAGCCGGTATAATATATTTTTCGCCATCTTTAAACAGTTCACAGGTTTTTGACTTACGGTCGGCTTTTGCAAGATAATCTATATTTATGAGGTGTGAACGGCTGATACGGTGAAATCTATGTTGTTGCAACATTTCTTCCATTTTGCCGATATTAACAGTTACAACATCTTTCCTGCTTTTACTGAAATATATTTCAGTGTAATTTACATCTGCACTGCAAAATACTATTTCTTCGGGTGATATATAGATATATCCTGTGCGGGTATTAAAGCATATTTTTCCTTGTTTATTCAGCATATCTAATAAAACATCTACTTTCTTCTCATAAAGCTCTTGTTTTTTTTCAGTTCTGAACCGCAATATTGTTTCTTTCAGTTCATCAAAAGCAACAGGTTTTAGCAGATAATCAAAAGCAGTAACTTTCATGGCATTGATAGCAAAGTCAACATAAGCAGTTACAAAAATTACTGTAGTCTTAATATTGAATTTTTTCAGGTCTTTTATCAGGTCAAATCCGGTTTTTTCGGGCATTTGTATATCAAGGAAAACAATATCGGGTTCCTTTTTAATAATCATATCAAGAGCTATGTCAGCATCAGAAGCTTTACCTATTATATGTATATCACCTACACGCATAAGGAGTTTTTCAAGCACATCCCTTGCTTCTTCCTCATCATCAACAATAATTGCTTTTATTAATTCTGTTTTCATTTATTAATGTTTAATAATTTTAAAACCAGTCATATTAATAAACTATCGTAATCTCTATTTTTGTACCTGCTGCATTTCCATTTTCATCTTTCAGGTCAATAATTTGTTGATCAATATTATAATCAAAAAGCTTGTTATAAAGTGCGAATATCTGCTTTATTATCTGCATTCCCCTTTTTGTACTGTCTTTACTATGTTCTGCGGCTTTTTCTCTTCCTATTCCATTATCTTTAATAATGATAAGCATTTTATTGTTTTCCTGTGTTATACCTATGAAAAGTTTTCCTGCTTCTTTTTTGTGCATTAATCCGTGCTTGATAGCGTTTTCAACATGTGTCTGTAGTATCATTTTCGGAATTTCAATATTCTGGTCAATATTTTTGTCAACATTCAGTTCAAAAGTAAATCTATTCTTAAACCGGGTTTTCTGTATTTCAACAAAATTTTTTACAAATTCCAGCTCTTCGTGCAGGGGGCGGGAAATCTTTTCACTATCCTGTAAAGTACTCCTGATAAGGCGTGCAAAACGAGTAAAATAGTCGTAAGCAGCATCCGGATCATCTTTATATATCAATGAACCTATCATATTAATAGCATTAAATGCAAAATGAGGATCCATCTGGTTTTTAATGGTTTTTAACTGTAATTCTATTCTTTCTTTCTCAATAATTGCTTTTTTCTTTTGGTTTTGAATTATCCGACTGACAGAAACAATTAAAATAATTATTATTGAAATAACAATAAGAATGATAAACCATGTAGTTTTCCAGAATGGAGGTGTGATGGTAATTATCAGATTTGCATCATCTTTGCTCCATTTGCCATCAGAGTTAGTACCTCTTACTCTGAAAATATATTCTCCCGGGTCAAGATTAGTATAAGTTGCTGTATTTTTATCTAAAATATAATTCCAGTCTTTGTCAAAACCCACCATCATATAAGCATATTGATTTTTTGAAGGCATTGTATAGTCAAGTGATGAAAATTCAAAAGAGAAAACATTCTCACGGTATGATAATATGATTTTATCAAGATAAGTAATCTTTTCAGGGAGATAATAATTCGTGTTAATTTTTATAACATTATTTTTTTTGTATTTTCCTTTAAATCCATCGGGAATTATTTCCACATTATTATTAAAAATTTTGAAATTTGTAATAATCATAGGAGGAACAAAGGAACTATGTTTTATACTATCAGGATTAAAGTAATTTATTCCTTTTGGCCCACCAAAATAAATAGTACCGCCTTCTGATTTGAAATATGCGCCCTGGTTAAATTCATTGCTTTGAAGTCCGTCACTTGCATCATAGGTTTTAAATAAAGGCTTGAAAGGGTCATAATTATAATCATAAGAAACTTTAGCATTTTCAATCAGTTCCGTAAAAATATTTTTGTCAAGCATATTAATACCTTTGAAAGTACTCATCCATATATTGCTTTTTGTATCCTCTGCCAGCCCTAAAATAACATTGCTTGACAACCCGTGCTTTGAGGTAAAATGAATAAATGACAAGTCGGAATATGGATTCACAGACACATTCAAACCACCTTGAGTTCCGAGCCACAACCTGTTATTACTGTCGAATAAAATCACCCAAACATTATTACTTGATATGCTAACAGGATTGTCAGGATTATTTTTATAAGATGTAAATTTATTATTCTTTTTATTAA
>JAIOSH010000471.1 GCA_021107685.1 Bacteroidales bacterium
CTTCATAAATACATCAAAGGTAAAAATATGTTAAATCATTCTTATGCATCTGAAGTTGTTATGCGTGCATTAGCACGTAAATTGGGCAGAGATGAGGATAAATGGGGTATAGCCGGTCTTTTACACGATCTTGATGTGGAATTGGTAAATGCTGACCCGAAAATTCATGGTTTGGAATCTGCAAGAATCCTTGAAGAAATAAACCTTGACATTGATATTATTGATGCTATCAGGATGCATAATGAGGAAGCTACAGGGCTTGAAAGAACTACTGAATTTCAACATGCACTTGCTGCGGGTGAAACAATTACAGGATTGATAGTTGCAACAACTCTTGTATATCCGGATAAAAAACTTGCAAGTGTGAAACCAAAATCTGTTACTAAACGTATGAAAGAGAAAGCTTTTGCAGCCTCGGTCAGTCGTGAAAATATTTTGGAATGTGAAAAAATTGGTATCCCTTTAAACGAATTTGCTGTAATCTGTATAGAAGCAATGAAAAGTATCAGTGATAAGATTGGTTTATGAACAATCTTTTATTAATAAATTTTTTTAATTAAAATATTTTGATAAATATTTAATTGTAATTTTGTAATTATAATACCCTTTTATAATGTTTAAAAAATTACTTCCGTATCTTAAAAACAAGTATGTTTATACTACATTGGCTTTTTTTATCTGGATGTTTTTTTTCGATAAAAACAATATTATTTCACAAGCTAAATTATCCTCAATTTTAAATGATGTAAAATATGAAAAGCAATATTATCTTAAAGAAATAAAAACAGATAAATTAGCTACAAAATTATTAAAAACAGATACTGCTACACTTGAAAAATTTGCCCGCGAGAAATATCTAATGAAAAAAGACAATGAAGATATTTTTTTAATCGTAAAAGAAGACAAGGCAAAAAAATAGATTTTTAACAGTTAGTTAGCAACAAGGCGATATCCCACCGCACAGTATGAGCAGTGCGGATTTTCTTGCACTTTCCAGTTCCGCAGGAAACCAAGATTAAAAACAGTGAGAAAATAATTGATTGCTTAATTTTTCATCTATTTTTATTTGCTACAACCGCTACAAATATAATTTAGCAGGGTTTTCAGGCAAATCAATACCGAACTGCTATATTGTTTGTCTAGTTTCATCATTGTTCAAAGTTGGTAATTTTGCCCGGCTTAATTATATTTGATATTATAGGCTGACTTTCTTCCATATTATCAGCATTCATTATTTTTTTGTAATGAAGAGAATTATCAGAAATGAAGACAATTATCAGTTCTCACAAGTTTGTTTTTGATTATTTTTTTTCTTCGACATTTTTTTTCATGAATTGATTCCATGTTGAATTCACACTGGCGATAATCATCTCTGTTCGTTCAGAAAAATTTGAAAGCGATTGGTCGTTTTTGTATGATCCGGCTTTTGATAAAAACATAAATTTTTCTTGTTTCAACGATTCTGATGCATTGCGGTAAACAATCCATTTATCGTGAAATTTCAATAATACTTCCAGCCCTGCTAATATCGCAATTATAACACCCATTGCCCCGATAATATATTTTAAATCTCCTGATTCCTTAACATATCCAGCTAAAAAAGGTATTGATACCGAAATAACAATTTCAGCAATCTTACAAAAATGATAGTATTTCTTATTTAATGTACTTTTTTTACTAAAGTACTTTCTTTGGTTTTCCAGTCGTTTTTCTATGTATTCTTCTGTTGTCATGTTTTAATTATTAAGTAATTTTTTAAATTTCTCAAAAGCATCAGGATTGATGCCTGCCTCTTCTAATTCTTTAATATCTTTTAAATATACTTCATTGACGGCTTCCTTATCAAACTCATTTTTCAATTCTAAATAAACAGATTTAGCTTTTTCCCACTGGTTGTTGAGTAGATAAGCTAATGCAAGATTCGTTTTTACACTTGTTGCTTCTGGTTTTATTTTTAGTGTTGTATCAGCTGCTTGTATTGCTTCTTTATATTCATTTACAAAAAGGGCATAATAGCTAAGGTTGAACCAAAATTTGTAGTTGTGAGGGTATATTTCTGATGCTTTTTTTGATATTTCGTATGCTTTATCATATTCTTTTTTGTCAGAATAATGGGATATGATATCAAACCATAAATCCTGAAGTTCAATATCTTCAGGATATTTTTGGGAATATGCATTGGCTACATCCTGAGCATATTTTTGGTATATTTTAACATCATTAAATTTTGTAGTGTCGTCAGCAAAATAATATGCAATATCAACCAAATTATTTGCATAACTAATAGCATAACTAATACATAAAGTGTCCAGCAATAAAACCTCAAGACTCTCAATATGATGATGTGCGATACGTTCATATTTATTTTCTTTGGTTTCATTTTCCGTTTCGAGCAATAGAACGGGTTTTATTAATTTTAATATGTCCTGATATTTATACAATAATTCTTTGAATTCAATTGATATGCTGTCTTTATAATGAGGGTTTCTAATTAATGATTGATACATTCTTTGCACTTCACTAATAGATTTTCTTATATTTCTTAAGTAATCAATATCTTCAGGGTATTGGTTGATATTAGGTATATTGATTGAATAATGTAGAATACTGCATGACAAATTTAAAATTCCGTTGGTATCATATATTTGACCTGCATCCATATCATGTAATCCAAGTGTATAATAATCAAACGGGCAAAATCTTGCTAACAAGTCCTGCTCACAAAGTTTGGATGCATTGCCCCGCTTCCATACACAAAGTATATCATTATCGCTTGCAGTAAACATTTCTTTCCCGCTTTCTGAAAAGCCAACAAAACTAACAGAACTACCACTACCTCGAAGTACTGATATTTTTTTTCCACTTTCAATGTCCCATAAAATGGCTAAATTATCTTTACTGCCGCTTAAAACATAATTATTACATGGAGAAATACTTAAACAATTTATTTCACCATCATGTTCTTTTAATATTTTATAAGGCTCTTTACTACCTGCATAATATAGTACTGTATCTATTGAAATACTATCGTTTAATTTTCCCATTTCCCATATTTCTACTGTATGTTGTCTGTTTCCGGCAATTAAATATTTATCGTTTTTATCAACAACTATAGATGTTATAACTGAATTTTTAGATCCACCTGGAGGGTAATAAAAAGCTACAAGCGTAATTTCTTCATTCTTTATGTCCTCAATATTAAAGATTAGGATATAACCACTCCAATAACCTACAGCTAAATGCTTATTGTCATTTAGGAAAGTTGCTGTCATCTGGTCGTGAGAGTTTATTTTATATTTTGGAATTGCACCAATAAATTCTTTTGTCTCGAAATTATATACAAATTCATCAAAAAGGATGTACTTTCCATCGCCTGATATTGCTAAATTCCTGCCATCGCATCGCTCAGAAAACTTTTTTATAGCATTGCCGTTTTCATCCCTTATTTCCAATGAATCATCCGTTAGAACAGCATAAAAGTCTTCATTGTTTATTTGTAGCTTTTTCAAGATTAAACCATCATCTACTTTTTGTTGCTCTTTTAAGATTCCTTTTTTAAAATTCCAAACCGAAGTTGAATAATGTTCTTTTAAAGTAATATCTGACTTGTTTTCTGAAATTTTAACTGAAACAATGTCTGAAGACAATGGAATCTTGGTTATTAGATATGAATAATTTGAAGAGTCAAAATCATTTATAAAGTTTTTAAATTCATCTGTATGTTTATTATTTTTTGACCAATTTTTTGCAATAATATAACTTAGGGTTGGATTAGATTTCTTTAGGGTTTTGGATATTGATAAAATATGTTGTTCACTGACTTTTTTTGATTCATTGTTTGCTTTTATCGCAAAATAAATGGCAAAGGCCAATAGGATAACTAAAATAAATGAAGAAGCAAACAACAATTTATGTCTTATTTCTTTTGCTTTCGCAATTACTTTTTCCTTTTCACAAAAAACTTCTGCTGCTATATTAAATTGCTTTAAATCATTTACCAAAGGTGTTATCATTCTATCATGGCATAACCTGTAATAAAGATCACCACTTATATAGTTTTTAATAAGCAATCCTTCTTTAACCAATTCATTGACAACTTCCTCTTCATCCTTTGTTTTTATTAATATATCCTTATGTACAAGGTTTCGTTTTTCGTTTATTACCAATTCTTGAATTATCTTTTTTCGCAATGCATC
>JAIOSH010000285.1 GCA_021107685.1 Bacteroidales bacterium
AATAATACCTATAAGATTATCATCTTCCATAACAGCAGTAGCACCCAATCTTTTAGAAGATATTTCCATAATAGTTGAATTAATATCGTCATAGGCATTCACTTTTGGAACTTCATTATTAATATATAAATCCGATACTTTTAAATACATTTTTTTACCTAAAGCTCCACCAGGATGATATTTAGCAAAATCATAAGTCGTAAAACCCCGACATTCCAATACACAAACTGCAAGAGCATCGCCCATTACTAATTGAGCAGTAGTACTTGAAGTTGGAATTAGATTATTGGAACAAGCTTCTTTATCTACTGTAGTATTAATAATATAATCAGCTTGTTTTGCAAGATATGAATCCATATTCCCTACTAAAGCTATCAGTTTGCTTCCACTCATTTTTAATAAAGGCACAAGGATTTTTATTTCAGGAGTGTTGCCACTATTTGAAATACAAATGATTATATCATCTTTTCGTATTGTTCCCAAATCACCATGAATTGCATCAGCAGCATGCATAAATGTTGACGGAGTGCCGGTAGAATTTAATGTAGATACAATTTTTACAGCAATATTGGCACTTTTCCCTATACCTGTAATTATAACTCTTCCTGATGAATTATATATTAATTCTACAGATTTGATAAAATCTTCATTAATATAATTTATTAAATTTTTTATAGCATCAATTTCATTATTTATTGTTGATAATGCTATTTCTTGAATTTTTTTAAAAGTTTTCAATTTATAAAATTTTTATATCTTTACTATGTAATTTATACAGTTTTATTTGATTTTGTGAAATATGTATAGCCCCGAAGGGACAAGCGGTATAACTGAACTATTGTTTTGTAAAAGTTTGTAAAAAAACAAAATTTAAACGATTAATTGATATTATAATTATTACAAAAATACATACATAAAAACTATAAAAAAAATAATATATTTTACAATTTTTAGTAAAAATTTAAAAATTAATAAAATAAATTTGTTTTATAAATTTTAATTTTATTTAAATTTGTATTACAAGTGAATTTTAACATTAACTTTATATAATAAATATTAAAAATACAATTTTAAAAAACTGAATTAGGAAATGACGATAAAAGAAGATCATTCTCTTCGTGAGCTATTAAAAAAAATATTTGGATTTGAGAGCTTTAAAGGGAATCAGGAAGCAATAATAAAAAGCGTTTTAGCCGGAAATGATACATTTGTTATTATGCCAACCGGTGGAGGGAAATCAATGTGTTATCAATTACCCGCAATAACAAATAGTGGAACATCAATTATTGTTTCTCCATTAATAGCTTTAATGAAGAATCAGGTAGATGCTATACGGAATTTTGGAGCTGAAGTAGGTATTGCACATTTTTTAAATTCATCTCTTTCAAAAATTGAAATCGCTCAAGTTAAGGATGATGTGATAAAAGGCAAAACTAAATTATTGTATGTAGCTCCGGAATCTTTGACAAAAGAAGAGAATGTCAATTTTTTAAAAAACATTAAAATTTCTTTATATGCAATAGATGAAGCTCATTGTATTTCGGAATGGGGACATGATTTCAGACCTGAATATAGAAGGTTAAGACCTATTATTGACACTATCGGTCAAAAAGTTCCGATTATGGCTTTAACTGCTACTGCTACTCCAAAGGTTCAGCAGGATATTCAGAAAAATTTGAATATGCTTAATGCAAATGTTTTTAAATCTTCATTTAACAGACCTAACTTATATTATGAAGTACGACCCAAAACCAAAGATGTTATAAAAGACATAATAAAATATATTAAAACCCAACCCGGAAAATCGGGTATTGTATATTGCCTTAGCAGAAAAAAAGTTGAGGAATTAGCCGAAACATTACAGGTAAATGGTATAAAAGCACTTCCTTATCATGCCGGTTTGGATACACTAACCCGAAGAACAAATCAGGATAAATTCCTAATGGAAGATGAAGATGTTATAGTTGCTACTATTGCTTTTGGAATGGGAATTGATAAACCGGATGTTCGTTTTGTAATTCACCATGATATACCCAAAAGCCTTGAAGGTTATTATCAGGAAACAGGAAGAGCAGGACGTGATGATGGTGAAGGTAATTGTATTGTTTTTTACAGCTACGATGATATTCAAAAATTAGAAAAATTTACGAAAGACAAGCCTGTTGCTGAACAGGAAATTGCCAAACAACTACTTATAGAAACTGTATCTTATGCCGAATCATCTGTTTGTCGCCGTATGCAATTACTTCATTATTTCGGAGAAGTTGCTAAGGAAGATAATTGTCATAGCTGCGATAATTGCTTACATCCTAAACAAAGATTTGAAGGACAGGATTATGTGAAAATTGTTATAGAAACAGTAAAAGAAGTAAAACAACTTTTCAAGACAAAACATATTATTAATATCTTAATCGGCAAAAGCACAGCTACCCTGAAATCATTCAAACATAATAAAATTAAATCTTTCGGAAGAGGTGCCGATTTTGATGAAAAATTCTGGAATGCTGTAATCCGTCAGTCTTTAATTCAACGCTTACTTGTTAAAGATATTGAGAACTATGGTTTGTTAAAAATCAGCAAAGAAGGAGAAAAATACCTGAAAAAGCCATATTCAATAATGCTTGCTAAAGACCACGACTATGAAAATCCCGATGATGAGGAAGACTTTTTTTCTGCTGCAGGTGCTCATAAAACAAGCACAACTGATAAAACACTTTTTTTACTTTTGAAAGACCTTAGAAAAGAAATATCACGAAAAGAAAATTTACCTCCATTTGTTATTTTTCAGGACCCTTCATTAGAGGATATGGCTATACAGTATCCTGTAAAATATGATGAACTACTACAAATTACCGGTGTAGGTACAGGTAAAGCTAAGAAATACGGTAAGCCTTTTGTAGATCTTATTTGTAAATATGTTGAAGAAAACGAAATTGAACGACCTATGGATATGGTTGTAAAATCAGTTATTAATAAATCAGGTCTAAAAGTTTATATAATACATAGTATTGATAGAAAACTTGCACTTGAAGATATTGCATTTACTAAAAATCTCACCGTTGATAGTCTTTTAAAAGAAGTTGAAAGCATTGTAGCTGCAGGTACTAAAATTGATATTAATTATTATATTAATGAATATGTTGATGAATATCATCAGGAAGAAATTTATGAGTATTTTAAAGAAGCAGAATCGGATTCTATTGGAATGGCTTTGGAAGAATTAGGCGAAGATGAATTTAATGAAGAAGAAGTCCGGCTTATGAGAATTAAATTTATGTCGGAAATAGGTAATTAGTATTATATAAAAAAATAAAAAAATAATTCAATGAAAATTAATTTTAACTTAATATTAAATGTTATTCTTTTTATCGGACTTGTAATTCTTTATTTTTTTCATTTTTCAGATAATAATAAAAATGAAAAATTACATAATCCTCCAATAATTGCAAACACAGCCTCAGGTTCTTTATCAATTGCATTTGTTAATTCAGATGTTTTTTTAGAAAAATATGAATTAGTAAATCAATTAAAAAAAGAATTAGATAAGCAAGGTAAAAAAATGGAGGCAGAAATATTATCCAAACAACAAGCCTATGAAAAAGATGCTGTATATTTTCAGGAACAAGTTGCAAAAAATGCCCTTTCTGAGGAAAGTGCCCAGATAATATATAAGCAACTTATGCAGGAACAAGATAAATTAATTGAACTTAGAGATAAATACACAAATGAAATTTATAAAAAAGAGAATGATATGAATATACTTCTTTTGGATAGTATAACTAACTTTTTAAAACGCTATAATAAAATACTCAATTTTGACTATATTTTAAGTTATAACAAAGCAGGTAATATATTGTTTGCCAAAGACACCCTGGATATTACCGAAAGTGTTTTGTATGAATTAAATAAAGAATATAAAGAAAAAAATCCAGTTAAAAATTAATGATACAAAGAGTTATAATAATTATATTGTTGCTTGTAACTCAATTATCCTGTAATAATATAAGCAATCATCAAAAACCTACTCCCGAAAACTTAATTTCCCGCAATGAAATGGTAGATATTTTTGTGGATATACAGCTTGTTGAAGCTATTCTGACGCAAAAGCAAAAAAAGACACCGGATATTAAATTTCATACAAATAATTATTACAAATCTATCTTTGAAAAACACAATATAACTCAAAAAGATTTCGAGGAGAACCTACAATATTACCAACAAAATATTGAAAAATTGGATGAAATTTTTGCAGATGTTATCACGCATTTAAGTATGAAGCAAAGTGAGATCAACAAATAGTGCTGTGTCTCCATAGCTCCGTAAGAGTGCCTATGGTAGAAGTGCTTCGGACTTCCGACTGCTCTTTAGGGCGTTATGATGTCTCCGAAGATACTATATTAAAACCTTAACTCTTTTTTTAATTCCTTTATCCTGCTTTTACTTACTTTAATATTATTACCATTTTTCAGGATAACTACGAAATTGTCTTTCGCATAATGCTCCATACGGATAATCTGGTCAAGTTTTACTATATCCGAACGATGGATACGTATGAAATGTGAAGCCGGCAGATGTTCTTCAAAATAATTCATTGTTTCCTGCTTCAAATACTTTTCATTCTTTGTATAAATCATCACATAATCATCCTGTGCCTCGACATGCTGAATTTCGTCAACAGGAATTACATTGATTTTTGAACCGGATTTTACAACAACCCTTTCAAGCATATCTTTACTTCTATGAACATGTTCAATTAGCCGGTAAACTTTTTTATTTTTTTTCTTTTTATTTTCTAAGCTGTCAAATGCTTTTTCTATTGATTTTTGGAAACGCTCCCGTGAAAATGGTTTTAACAGGTAATCCACAGCATTTATATCAAAAGCTTTAATAGCAAAGTTGTCGTAAGCAGTAGTGAAAATAATTCCGGGAATTTCATCAAGCAGTTCCAGCATTTCAAATCCAGATAGTTTGGGCATTTGAATATCTAAAAATATAATATCCGGCTTATGTTCATTAATTGCTTTGAAACCTGCGAACCCATTATCACATTCACTTATCAAAATAATATTTTTATAGTCTTTTAAATATGCTTTTATTAAATCACGTGCCGGTTCTTCATCCTCAATAATAATTGCTGTTATTTTCTTATTCATGGTTTCTGTTTACTTGATTTTTGGAAATTTTATCAAAACCTCAAATTGTTTTTTGTTGTTATTAATTTTCAAAAGGTCATCGCGATGATAAATCAATTGCAGGCGATGTTTGATGTTTTTAAGACCAATGCCCTCGCCTTTTTGAATAACGGCATTATTGTCATAATCGTTAATTATTTTAATAAGTAAATAATTTTCTTTTGATATACATTCTAATTTTACAACAACTTCTTCGGTGCTGGTATAAACCCCGTGTTTTATGGTGTTTTCTATCAAAGGCTGCAAAATCATATTCGGTATTTTAATTTTTAGGCAGCTTTCAGGTACATTACTAATATATTTCAAGCGTTTTCCAAATCTTATCTTCTCAATATCTAAGTATCGTTGCATGTTATCTAATTCCTGCTCTATGCTTGCGTTTTCATTTTTATCATTACCAAGTGAATATCTCAAAAAATCGGATAGCTTTATAATCATTTCCTGTGCTTTAGATGGATTGGTAATTGTAAGAGAACTAACAGAATTTAGACTATTGAATAAAAAATGCGGATTAATTTGTGATTTTAAAGCATTTAACTCGGCTTCTTTTATCAGAGTATTTAATTTTTCTTCAATCCTGATCTTTTCCTGTAAATCTTCATAATACAGGATAACATAATAAAGTAAAACAAATACTGAGTAAAACATTATTCCTGTAATGGCACGCCATGGTAATGAAATCCTTAAAAAGTCAAGATATATATTATTATCAAAAATAGCTTGTAAAATAAAAAAACTAATACTTAACCATAAACCTATAGTAATAGTAGCAATAAGTAAATGACTAATGAATAGATTATATTTTGATGAATAACCGCTTCTGCTAAAGCGAATGACATACCATAAATTTATCCCTGTTACAGCAAATAATCCATTGAAAATAAACGCATCTACAAAAGCCTGTTCATAGTTTATATGATAGAAAAAATGCAATATACCTGTATGGATAAGTATTATTAATATCCATACAGATATATAAATTACTAAGTATTTTTTATGCTTTATTATTGGATTAAACATTGTGTAACTATTCAGTGTTTTAACAGGAAATGCTTGAAAATATTATGCCATTGGCATCCCTATGGAATAAGTTATAACTTATAACGAAAATGTATTGCAATACAATGATATGGTTTCGTTTACTCTGTTTTTATATTATATTTTAGTTATTCCAGCCATTTGGTGCAGTATTAAGGTCATCAATATATTTGAGCCCAACAGGAAGTTCTAAACAATCATTATCGAAACCAAGAAAAACTCCACGTGTACCAGTTTGCCTTGATGAACCCGACACGAAAATAACGGTGCTTTTACGATTTGCAGGGATTGATAATGTAATAGTTTCATGATGGTTCGCTCCATAATTGTTAGTCCCACTATTCCAATTATCAGCTCCATTAACAGTTATACTAGCTCTTTCACCCCAACCAGAATATGCAGTGCAATACCAATCCACGACCCAGTTAATGGCACTTCCTGTTGTGTTCTCAATACGAAATAAAGCAGCCGCAAATTTTCCATTTGTGGAAGAATAAGAATACCATTCTTCTGCATAAACCATCGCATTTTTACCAGCATATCCTTTCCTTGAAAATAATGCAAGTAGTATTTGTTTATCTGAACTCATATTTGCTGCAATACCATTATTATCTGACCAAGTTGAAGGAGTAATGCCACCAAATAGTGTAGAACTGTTATTTGCATACCATCCATGTGGTTGATTATAAGTAGAAAAAGTTGCCCAACGATAAATTGAACCTGAATAAGGAGTGTTTGCTACTGTAAAATTAGGATAAGTTCCTGTAATAGTTATGCCATCGCCAGCTGTAATTGTCACAGTTTGGTCGTCTAAATATCCGCTTAAATCAACAGTTGTTGCATCATCACTAAGGCTTAATATATTTCCGCTTAATGAAAGGTCTTGTATTTCGTTAGTTACCGAGCCATCAACTTCTTGTACAAGTAAAAGCTTCCATTCACTACCATTCCATATATACAGACCGTCTTCTGCATCGCCTCCTTCGTTATAAATTATCATACCTTTGGTTACCGTGCCTGTTAGTGGTGCTACTGTGTTCACATTGTCTAAATCCACTCTTGGCAGTAAAAATCCTTTATTGTTTGATTCTACGTCAAGCATTGCGTTATCATCCGCTACACTTCCGTCTGTGTTTATTGCTATTTGCGAAAATCCCGAAATACTTAGCGTTAAAAATAACGCTGATAATAAAATTAACTGTTTCATGATTGAATAAATTTAAATTAATAATTGTGAAATTTGTAATTAAAATGCAAAAGTAAAGTTTTATATATTTTTTTAGTCTGCATTAACCATATCGTACAGCTATAAATTTTGGCGGGTATTTAAACCCGCCTCATTATCAAACCGTTATGTTGTTTGTTTTTTGTAATTCGTTTCATATTTGCACTTTCCGCCCGCTTGAATTAATAGCATGTGTGTGCCCCGAATGGCAAAGTTAATAAAGTTCTTTGAAAATACTAATTATTTTAAAAGAAAGTCCAGAGGGTGTAAGTCCCTTATACGCAGGGGTAACGCCTTGAAGCATTAGCAAGTCGCAAGGGTGTATGTCGTGAGGCATAATCTGAAGTAAGCGAGACTGCAAAGATTAGTACTGACTCCGATACACTTCAGCGTTTTTTTACAGGTAATTAAATTTAGTAAAAATATTGTAATAAATTAATAATCATTCTATTAAAAACGCAAATACTAATATAAAATATGA
>JAIOSH010000506.1 GCA_021107685.1 Bacteroidales bacterium
AAACTTGACGGTAGCATAGTTATTATTCCAATAATAAGAGATATTGTAATTTTGGAAGAAACTTATGCAAAATCAACTATAATTAAAGACAAGGAAAATAATACTAATATCGGATACCTCAAACTACCTTCATTTTATGTTGATTTCAATAAAAAAGAAGGAAGAAACTGTACAGAAGATGTTGAAAAAGAAATTGAAAAACTTAAACAAGAAAATGTTTCCGGTATTATTTTCGATTTAAGAAATAATGGAGGCGGTTCACTCGAAGATGTAGTTAAAATTGCAGGACTATTTATTGAAGAAGGTCCTGTTGTTCAGGCTAAAAGCAAACATGGATTTACTAAAATACGTAATGATAAAGATACATCAATTCAATTTGACGGCACTTTGGTTGTTATGGTAAATTCAATTAGTGCTTCTGCTTCCGAAATTTTTGCAGCAGCTATGCAGGATTACGAAAGGGCAATTATTATTGGAAGCTCTTCGACTTTTGGTAAGGGAACAGTACAAAACTTCTCTGACTTAGACCGTTTTTTGAACCAAAAACCCGATAATATGAAACCTCTTGGCTCATTAAAGCTCACTGTTCAAAAATTTTACAGAATAAATGGAGGTGCAACACAGCTTAAAGGCATAACACCTGACATTGTTTTACCTGATTATTATAATTATATTGACTATGGCGAAAAAGACCTTGAATATACAATGCCATGGGATGAAATCTCTGCCGCAGAATATAAAAAATGGAACTTAACTTATGATTTTGACTTTATTAAAGAAGTAAGCAGCAAAAGAGTTCAAAATGATATAATATTTAACCTTATTGACGAAAATGGTAAAAGACTAAAAAAAGTCAGAGAAGAAACTTCATATACATTAAATTTTAAAAATTATAATTCAGAAAAAAAACAAAAAAAAGAAATAGTAAAAAAATATGAAAGAATCGGGAAAGATACTCTCGGACTAAATATTTATTCATTAAATTGTGACCTTCCTGAAATAGAAGCCGATACTGCTAAAAAAGCAAGAATTGATGCATGGATACTCAACCTTAAAAAGGATATATATTTATCTGAAACTGTTAATGTAATAAATGATATTGAAAACAGTAAAAATAAAAACGCTATTAAAGAAAATTAATTTTTTCTCATAAGAATTTCTCCATTAATCTAATTTGTTAATAATTTTTAAAAAAGCTGGAATTTTTTTTCTATCCGCAAAATCAGTTTAGAAGTAGTTAATACCGATAGGAACAATATAATAATTTTTTTTAAATATGTTCCGTTTCGGTATATTTTGAGCAGTTAAGTTTTAATTATTGCTCATAAATTCTTATTTTTGAGCGATATTGTTTAAACAAAAACTTTTTAGACAGACTGAAGTTACCCGGCAAGGCTAAGAAAGAACGTGCAACATTGAAAGTATTGATAAATTTCAAGGACATACAAGTAAAAAAGTGTTATATTTGACCGATGATTAAAACAATAGAAATATTCCCGTCTGAGAGACAAAAACTATTTGACCAACTTTCGGACAAATTAGAGACTGCGTACAATCTAAGCAGAAAAGTAGTTAGTTTTCAAGCTAACAAGCACGAACCAATATATCGTTGGTTCAAATACAAAGAAGGCTTCTCATCGGCTTTAGTAAAATATTTCCTGGCAGAATATTCAACCAAACCCGGAAAAATTTTAGACCCTTTTGCAGGTATAGGAACAACTCTTTTTGCTGCACAAGAGTTAGGCTGGCAATCCTATGGCGTAGAACTTTTACCGGTTGGTACTTTCGTGATGCAAACCCGACAAGCTCTGAATGAAATAGACATTGATAAACTAAGAGCAATTACAAAAAAACTTTGGTCAGACTTATCAGAACTAAAAAACAACATAAATCACATAAATCACATTTCCATTACAAAGGATGCTTTCCCAAACGAAACAGAAGAATATTTGAATAAATACCTTACTTATTGCTCAAATATAAAAGACAAGCATATTGCGACTATATTAAAATTTGCGGCTTTCACAGTTTTAGAAGAAATTAGTTATACCAGAAAAGACGGTCAATATTTACGATGGGATTATCGTTCAAAAAGGGACTTGTCAGGAAAACCATTTGACAAGGGTAAAATTTTAACCTTTGTAGAAGCACTAAAAATAAAGTTAAATCAAATAATACAAGATATTTTCCCAAATCAAACAGCTTCATTGTTTGAGCAATTTGAAAACTCAAGCATTGAAAAAAAGCCTGTAAAAATCATTGAAGGCTCTTGTCTTGAAGAGTTGCCAAAACTAGATAGCGATTTTTTTGATTTTATTATCACTTCACCTCCCTATTGTAACCGATATGACTATACAAGAACTTACGCCTTGGAGTTAATATTTTTAGGCTATGATAATGACCAGGTTCGGAATTTGAGACAATCAATGCTTTCCTGTACTGTTGAAAACAAAGAAAAAATTGAATCATTAAGGCAGTTTTATGCATCAATCGGACAAGGTGAAGTGTTTGAAAAAGTTATTAATGTGTATAACGATTCAGAAGCAATGAGGGAAGTAAATGAAATTCTTGATGAACTAAAAAAATTGAAAAAGCTCAATAACAGCAATATTGCAAGAATGGTTAAAAACTATTTTCTTGAATTATGTTTTGTTATTTATGAAATGGCAAGAATTACAAAAAGTAATGGATATTGTGTTATGGTAAACGATAATGTTCGTTATGGTGGTGAAGAAATTCCAGTTGACTTAATCCTGTCAGGTCCCAGAAAGACACATTATATAACCTTTTTCAATTCTGCTAATTTTTGGGACCAGTCACAATTTGGGGCATAAAAAATCGATCAAAAATATCCAGTAACACTGGTGAAGTGATCAGTACCTGAA
>JAIOSH010000012.1 GCA_021107685.1 Bacteroidales bacterium
CATTGTCCCGCAACAGTGGAAATAGATTTTTAGATTACTGTTAAATGCTTTAAGTGTTCGTCCATAAAGTCCGAAAGTTTAAATAAATATTAAAAATCACAAATGACAAGTACCATCCCGAGTACTCGGGACAATGACCAAAACAGTCTCGGTCATTTGATCATTGATATTGGAATATCCCCCTATTTCCCAATAATAATTTACTAAAATATTTTCATTATTAATTTAATACTGATTGGTTACAAAATTAGGTTTGCAAAAAATTTACTAATTTAGCAAAACCAATTATTTTTAACTTTTATGTTACGTCCGGGTTGTTTATATAAATGTATTTTATTGCTTTTTCTTTCGCTTATTATTTCCTTTCATGTTATTAGTCAGCAGCAGGAAAAAATCGACAGCCTGAACCAGGCACTTAATAATGCCGTTGAAGACACCACAAAAATCAATATTTTATTTGACCTGTTCTGGGAATATAGAAGGATTGATCCGGATACCGCACTTAATTATGCTTCACTGAGTCTTGAATTGTCAAAAAAAATAAATTATTCTTCAGGCATTGCAAATTCTCTTTTCTGTATTGGCATTATTTACAAAAGCCGTAGTGATTTTAAAAGGGCGAAAGAGTTATTATCAGAATCTATTAATTATTATAAAAAAACAGGTGATTCTCTGGATGTCGCTTCGTGCCAAATGGAAATCGGTGTTATTTATAATAAACAAAATAACTATCAAAAAGCTCTTGAGTATTTACAGAAAGCGCAAAAATTTTTTATAGAATCAGGTAATAAAGAGAAATTATCAAGAATTTATAACATTTTGGGGAGTATTTATTCATCGCAAAACCAATTCGATAAAGCATTGGAATATTACCAAAGATCATTAAATATCAATGAAGAAACAGGATTTGAATTAGGTATGTCGGTTAATTATAATAACATTGGAAGTGTCTATCGCGAAATGAAACTCTATCAGAAAGCTATTGACAGCTATTTAAAATCACTAAAAATCAAGAAAAGGATCAATGACAAAGTTGGAATAGCCTCCATTTATAACAATTTGGGATTGTCCTATTTTGAACAGGAAAATATACAGAAAGCTATAGAATATCATTTCCGTGCTTTGGAAATATTTGAACAATTAGGGGATAAACGGAGGATATCAATGTGTTATATAAATCTTGCGCATGATTATTTACAATTTGCTCAACCTGAAAAAGCCATAAATTATGCAAAAAGAGGATTAGAGTTTGCAAAAAAAACAAATTATCAAGAATCATTAAAAGAAGCTAATTACGTTTTGGCAGAGGCTAATGCTAAAATGAAACAATTTAAAAAAGCATACAAATATTATCAACTTTACACAATTTATAAAGATAGTTTGTATGATGATAAAGTTATCAGGCTTATTACAGAAATGGAATCCGGGTTTGAAATGGAAAAGAAGGAAAAGGAAATTGCCATTTTAAATTCTGAAAAAGAAAAGCAGGAACTTAAAATGCAAAAACAGCAAGCTCAAAGAAATTTATTGATAGGGTTAACCGTAATGATTTTGCTTATTGTGTGTTTTTTATATGCAAGATACCGGAGCAAACAAAAGATCAATAAACAATTACGCCAAATAAATGAAACTAAGTCAAGATTTTTTGCAAATATCTCACACGAATTTCGCACACCTCTGACTTTGCTGCTTGGCCCTCTGGAAAAATTAATGGATCATCTTAAGAAAGAAGATAAAAATCTTGTAAGAATGATGTACCGCAATGCTACCCGTTTGTTGTTTCTGAATAATCAATTACTGGATCTATCAAAGCTGGAATCGGGAAATCTGAAATTGGAAGTAGTTTATGCAAACATTACAGAGGCAATGAAAGGCATGGTTATGTCATTTCAATCTTATGCCGAACATCGCAAGATAGATTTTCAATACCATTTTCCTAAAGAAGCCCTCTATACTTATTTTGACCTGGATAAAATTGAAAAGATCGTTTATAACCTTCTTTCAAATGCATTTAAATTCACTCCCGAAACAGGTAAAGTAACATTTATCGCTACTGTTTTTACACCTCAAAACAGGATTCAATTACCTCTGAAATTAAAAAAAATATCAGGAAATTTTCTATCCATTACAATAAAAGATACAGCTAAGGGTATTCCAAAAGAACATTTATTACGCATATTTGACCGATTCTACCAGGTTGACAATGCTTTAAGTCGTCAGCATGAAGGAACGGGTCTGGGATTATCATTAACAAAAGAGTTAGTTGAAATGCATCACGGAGTTATCACGGTCGATAGCAAAGTTGATAAAGGTAGCACCTTTACAGTAATTCTGCCTTTGGATAAAAAAGTCTATTCTGATGACAAGATAATACCAACTGAAGAAAAAACAAGCAAATCATTCATAAAGGAAATCAGTGAATCTGATTCATACAAGAAAGATAGCAGTTATACTGATGCTGCTAAATCTTTATCTGTTAAACCGGAAGAAATAATACAGGTTTTAATTGTGGAAGATAATGAAGATATGCGAAATTACATCAGCGAGTGTATGAGCGATTCATCTAATATCATTAAAGCCTCCGACGGAGCAGAAGGTTTTGAAACAGCTATTGAAAACCTACCTGATCTGATAATTACGGACCTTATGATGCCAGGAATGGATGGTATGGAGCTATGCCAAAAACTGAAAACTGACGAAAGAACCAGTCATATCCCTGTAATAATGCTTACTGCTCTTGCAGAAATTGAAGATAAAATAAAAGGACTGGAAACAGGTGCAGATGACTATATTGCCAAACCTTTCAACAGACAAGAACTAATAACAAGAGTACAAAACCTTATTGAACAGAGAAAAAGATTAAGAGAACGTTTTAGCAGGGAAGTAAAAATACAGCCTAAAGATATTACCGTTACTTCTGCAGACGAAAAATTTCTGTTAAAGATAATATCGGTAGTTGAAGATAATCTTTCCGACCCTGACCTGAATGTTGAACTTTTTGTTTCAAAGGCGAATATGAGCCGTTCGCAACTACACCGTAAAATTAAAGCCCTGACTGACCAAGCCACCACAGAATTTATCCGCACCATCCGCTTAAAAAGAGCAGCACAACTGTTAGATCAACATCATGGCACAATATCAGAAATCGTTTATGCCGTTGGATTTAGCAGCCTGTCCTATTTTTCAAAATGTTTTCAGAAGCAATTTGGGATGAGCCCTAAAGAATTTGTTGAGCGGGCTTCGTAGTTTTTAGTTTTTAGTATTTGGTCGGCAGTTTTCAGTATTCAGCCAGCAGTTTCCAGTCGGCAGTCTCCATGCCTCAGTGCCCCATCCTACAAAAGATTACGGCGGGCAGGTCTGTGGTTAACATCTTCCGTTCTTCTCTGTGTCTCCGTGTCTCAGTGGTAAAATTTCCGTGCCTCCATGCCTCCGTGGTAAAAAACCTTCATTATGCAACATATGTATCAAAGATTGCAACATTTGTGCTTTTAAAACAGCCTTAGGCAGTTGTACTTTTGCGGTTTTATAATTTAATTCATTTAATAATAATTTAAAATTCACTTTATGAAAAATCTATTTACATTAAGTTTACTCTTACTAACTATTACAACAAGTGTATTTTGCCAGGCCCCACAAGCATTCAAATACCAGGCAGTGGTGCGCGACAATGCAGGCGAAATCCTGCAAAACCAGGCAGTAGGTATCCGGATAAGCATCCATAATTTTATTGCAAGTGGATTCATTGTTTACCAGGAAACTTTTGCCGATACAACAAATCAGTTCGGTTTGGTAAACCTGCAAATAGGAACCGGAACTCCGACAATCGGAACATTCACAGGAATTGATTGGGGCAGCTATTCCAAATTCCTTGAAACAGAAATTGACCCCACAGGAGGAAGCAATTATGTTTCCATGGGTACTTCGAAATTGCTTTCGGTGCCTTATGCCCTGTACTCTGAAAATACTGCAAATACTGATGATGCTGACGCTGATCCGGGTAATGAATTTCAAACTATTGTTAAAGTCGATAGTTTAGTGACCCTTTCGGATATTGGCGGTTCTTTTGTTGATGAAACTGAAGATGCGGATGCTGATCCGGGTAATGAATTTCAAACTATTATTAAAGTCGATAGTTTGGTGACCCTTTCGGATATTGGCGGTTCTTTTGTTGACGAAATTGAAGATGCGGATGCTGATACCACAAACGAATTGCAAACCTTATCCATTGCCGGTAACGACCTAAGTATTAGCGATGGAAACACTATTACACTTCCGGACACAAGTGACAACCTCGGCAATCATACAGCCACACAAAATATTAAACTAAGTAACAACTGGATATCTAACCATGGCGAAAATGATGGAATCTATATTGATTCTACTGCTAATATCGGAGTTGGCACTTCATCGCCCGGGGCAAGGCTGGAGGTAGCCGGGCATATCTGGCAAACAGGCATAGGTGGGTCTGTTTTTATAGGGGAACAGGCAGGGGCAAATGATGATAGTACCGATAACAAAAACATATTCATCGGTAAATATGCAGGTTATAATAATACCGAAGGGTTTTATAATTCATTTATCGGGTATCAGACAGGGCAGGCAAATATATCAGGAACTCATAATAATTTTATAGGTTACAGAAACGGACAGGCTAATACATCCGGTTGGGGGAATACATTACTGGGCTGTTTTGCCGGTTATGATAATACAACAGGAACTGAAAATATTTTTCTTGGTGTAAGTAGCGGGGTAAATAATGTTGATGGAAACCGTAATGTTTACATCGGAAATAATAGTGGGTTAAATTGTACCGGTTCAGATAATGTGTTCATTGGACATAATGCCGGATACAACGAAACCGGCTCTGATAAACTTTATATCAGCAATAGCTCTACGTCCCACCCACTTATTTATGGGGAATTTGATAATGGCATTTTAGTAATTAATGGCAAGGTCGGGATCGGGACAACAACCCCCGCATTTCGGCTGGATGTAAAATCATCAGGTTATGCTGACGGAATGAGTGTTACAAGTAGCGATGAAGATTTATTGTTCAGGGTAAGGGAAAACTCAAACGGATCAAGTGGCGTTTATATCATGGATCAAAATGGAAGTACCGGAATTTATTTTAATGGAAGTAGCAATAGTTACTTTAATGCAGGAAATGTGGGTATTGGTACAACTAACCCCGGTGCAAGTTTAGATGTTGCAGGGCATATCTGGCAAACGGGAACAGGTAAGTCTGTTTTCGTAGGTGAACGTGCCGGCGAAAATGATGATTTATCGGATAACCGGAATGTTTTTATCGGATACTATTCAGGAATTGATAACACAACGGGAGAACGGAATAATGCAAGCGGATATGCCCATATGCGTCAACTTAAGACTTAACACAAACAAGTGTTAAGCCTTAAAGTTTTTTATTTCCTTTGTTTCTTTGG
>JAIOSH010000215.1 GCA_021107685.1 Bacteroidales bacterium
ATAATAAAAAGAAAGTATGATATGAAATATGATAAAGATAAAATTCATCATTTTGTAGAAAAAATAATACCTAAAGGCAAAATTATGACACCAGCTATGGTTTCAGAAGCTATCGGATTAAATTCAACTTCGTATCAGAGATGTGTCGGACAAGAGATATGTAAATGTAAAGCACCTGAAATAAAAGCCCTTTGGGAAAATATTATTATATAAGTTAACCTATTTTCTAATTGACCCCAATGACACAAGCGGACACATGCGACAGAGGGGCAGGCAGTTTTGTTTTTTTTTAATATACGTTGTAAGGGACTTATTATTATTCCAATAACCAGTTAATTAATGGTTTAAAAAATACGGATAAAGTAATAAATATTCGCAATATAGATGCTAATATATGTTGATTTATTCGCGGTGGTATTGCAGATATTTTGAAAATAAACAAATTTAATTTATAAAGGTTTATCTATAGAAATTCGTTCACCATTTTTATAAATCACAACAAAAGCATCGGTAATGCCTTTTTCTTTCATCAGGTCGCGATATTTTTCAGCTTCTTTAATGGAAGTAAAATCACCTACTGTATATTTTCTCCATCTTTCATATTTTTCTTCATTAATATCTTTTTCAACTTTATAAATGTCTTTAAGTGCTTCAGGAGAAACCTTATTATGAAGCAATGCCAGGATTTGCACCCTGTACATAAGTCCGTTTTCAATATATTTAGTTTTCTTTTCGTACATTTCAGATGGTTTAAGTTCTTTCAATTCGCTTAAAGAATTGAGTCTCACACCATTTCTGAAAACGACTACAAATGCATCCAATACTTTATGGTCAGCGACTATTATTTTTCTGTATTCTTTTGCCTCAGCAAATGTTGCAAATGAACCAACCGAATATCTATACCAGTTTCCAACAAAATCTTCCCTGATAGAATCTCTTAAATGATATTTATTAGCCAGTCTTTGGAGTGATATTTTAGCTTTATAAGCTGCTCTGACCTGTACTTTAAATTCAAGTACATCTTTAGGTTCTTCGATTTCCTCGGTAATAACTGTATCAGAAATAACAATCTCCTCTTCAAATCTTTCTTTTTCTACATAAATATTTCTTTTGAATTTATATTCTTTTCCTGTTTTATCAATATATAATATACTGGTAATTGGAAGATTACCATAAACATCTTCAACTTTTACTCTATATGTCATTGTGAATGAGGTATCGGCTGGTAATTCATCCCATATTAAATTAACTGTAAAGTTTTTAAATTCAAATTTAGCATTTTCAAAAACCGTATCTAAAACAGTGAATCCGATAGGAAGAATTTGCATTAATTCGCCAAGTCCATCAATTTTATCTTTAATAATTGTAAATTTCATATCAAATTCGCTGTTTGAAACTAATTGTTTCGGTAAGTCATATATAAGATCAATTTTTTCGGTAATAAGAGTATCTTCTGTAATTTCTGCAATAATTTCAGACGGCATTTCAATTTTTTCACGCTTCTTCTTTTTAAATAAATTATATGACAAACCAAGTGAAGCATAAAAGAATGCATCTTTATGAGGACCGCTATCTGTTGCATCCACATCATCAGTATCCATGAATCTCAAAACACTCTCAAAATTAATGCTCAATTTTTTGCTTAACCTGAAATTAACTCCCATTCCTATAGGAAAAAATATACTTGACGATCTTTTATCTTTATCTCCATTGTCTTTATAACCATATCTGTTTATCACTTCACCATTTGAAATTTTTCTGCTTTCGCTTCTGAAATAAAGCATACCAATACCTGCAACACCATAAACCGATACTGTTCTTTCATGATTAATTCCAAAAAATATATTACTGAAATTAACACTCGTATTTAATTGATATTCTAAAACATCTGCATTAAAATATGCATCTACTGAATATTTTGAACCTTTCATTTCGGCTTTTAAAACTTGTGCACGAAGAGCAAATATCGGACTAATGTATTTTGCAAGCTGTATCCCATATCCGAATTTGGTCTCATCAGAAAGCTTGCTAATAAAATTATTATCCTCTTGCAAATCACAATATGCTTGAGTTAATCCGAAATTAACATTAAAATACCATCCATAGTCCCTTGATGACTGTGCATTAAGCAAGAGATTTATATTTAAAAGAATAAATAAAAATAAAAAGGTTCGCAAAAAGGCTTTATATTTATTTTTCATAGCTCGGAAGAATTTTATTACTAAGATGTTACAAATATAACATACATATTTACTCATTTTAATATAAAAAACATAAAGTAATTAACAATTGATTGTTTATAAAATCTATATGTTTTTTGTTAAAAAAAAATGCAAGAAATGATTTTATAATTTATGCCGGGAGTATTTAATCTGTTTGTTTTCATTATGATACAAGTTGCGGAAATTTATATAATTATTTATATTTATTAAAAAAAATATATTTAATGAGTACCTTTTTGTTATGTAATTTTTTAGCTTTGTAAAAAATTAAAAAAGATTTTATGACAAATTTGAGTGTTAACATAAACAAAATAGCAACCCTGCGAAATGCAAGAGGTGGTAATATTCCTGATATACTAAAAACAGCAACAGATTGTGAAAAATTTGGGGCACAGGGAATAACAGTGCATCCTCGTCCGGATGAAAGACATATAAGGTATCAGGATGTTAGAGAGTTAGAACCATTTATTACAACCGAATTTAATATTGAAGGTTATCCTTCTGAAAATTTTATTGACCTTGTAATTTCTGTTAAACCAACACAAGTAACACTTGTACCTGATTCCCCGGATGTCCTAACTTCAAATGCAGGGTGGGATACTATTAAAAATGAGACTTTTTTAAAAGAAGTCATTTCGGAATTTAAGAGAAATGGTATCAGAACTTCAATTTTTATTGAAACCTATTCTGATATGATTAAAAAAGCAGTTGAAACAGGTACAGACAGAATAGAATTATATACCGAGAGTTATGCTTTAAATTTTTCCAAGAATAAAGAATTTGCCATTAAACCGTTTATTGAAGCTGCCGAAATAGCAAATGAAGCAGGATTAGGTATAAACGCAGGACATGACCTTAATTTAAAAAATTTAAAATATTTCTCTCAAAATATAAAAGGATTGCTTGAAGTTTCAATTGGACATGCTTTAATTTCCGATGCATTGTATTACGGACTTGAAAATACAATTCAGTTGTATTTAAGGCAGCTAAAAATTTAAATCAATACAATTTATTTTGGATTTATAGTTTTACTTATGTAAAATAAAAATGAGTTGAAAAAAGCATAGTAGATCACTCCTGCCTGTGTCTCAAACATAGACTCAACCAATAAGTTAAAAATCATAATAATTAAAAAAACTATATATATATAATCTGTTTGTTTAATAGCATAAATCAGAGGTAATAAAAGAATTAATGCCAATACTAAAAATCCAAAAAGTCCTAAAGTAATAAATGTTTGTAAATATTGATTATGAGCATTTAATTTTTTTTCAATTGCCAATTGAATTTTATTATCATTATATTTTTCTATCAAAGCATCCTTTACATCGCCTGTCCCTACTCCAAAAAAAATGTTGTTTTTCATTATTTCAAGTGATGATCTCCATATTAAAATTCGTTCACCGGTACCTTCATTTGTATCTTTCAGAATGGTATCAGATTTTTGTAAAATTTTTCCTGCGGTTTCCAAACGTTGTGCAGGATACGGTAAAACTTTCAAAAAAATAAAAATACAGCTTAAAAAAAGCATTAAAATAAATCCTATTATAAAACTGCTCTTTTTTATAAATACATAAATTACAGAAACAATTAAAAGGATTATCAAACTTATTATACCTGCTTTGGAACTTAAAAGAATAATAAATAATTGAAAATAGAGGATTAATATGATGAATAATACTATTTTCAGCTTAGATAAGTCGTGATAATTTTTCCATAAATTATAAATTAACAGTGCAATAGAAAAATTTAAATACATAGCAAAGTATGACGGATGATGAAAAAAGGGCAATCTGGAATAATAAAATTCGTGCAATGAACCCGATTGATAAAAATTATATATAGCATTTCCAAATGAAACTAATGTTCCAACCAAACAACCTGCAATAAATCCGGCAAATAAATATTTTATTTTTCTTTTTGTCAAAAAAACATCGTCAATTGTAGA
The DNA here is from genome assembly GCA_021107685.1 of Bacteroidales bacterium. GTDB lineage: Bacteria > Bacteroidota > Bacteroidia > Bacteroidales > SMBSF39 > SMBSF39. The sequence continues at coordinate 4,171 of JAIOSH010000215.1, forward strand.
AAATATTAAAGGAAAAATTAACAGAGAGAGTTTTACTTCAATATCAAAAAAAGCATATTGAAAATTAGAAGAATAAATTAAACCTATTAAATAAATAAGGTAAATTGATGAAAATAATAAAATATAAAATCTGTACCGGTTATTAATAATAAGTTGAAATTTGTATTTGTATTTTCCTTCTATCAGCCAATTTAAAACAAGTAAGGCTATTATAAAAGGTACTACTTTTTTATACAAAGGCATAAAAAAGACCAATAAAAGAAATAAATAATAGTAAGTATTATTAGCTAATTTTTTTGCTAAGCTTTTAACTGCACTGGTTTTGCTATTTCCCACATATCCAATAAGATAGGTTTTCATAATATTTTAAATTGTTGATAAAATTATGAAAATTATAATAAAATAAACTCTTTTACGATAATAATTAAAATTACATTCGTTTTTTATTTTAAGAATATCCAATTATCCTAATGACAAAAAAAGAAATTTTTAGTTCCGAATTTCTAAGAAATATATTAACCCTAATTTCAGGAACAGCCATAGCACAGCTAATACCTGTTGCAATGCAATTAATTCTAAGACGAATTTATACTCCTGAAGTTTTTGGTGCTTTTGCAGTTTATATGAGCTTAGTGGGTATTTTGGTTGTTGTTTCAACTTTAAGATACGAAATGGCAATAGTTTTACCCGAAAAAGATAAAGATGCTACAAATATTGTCGGGTTATCCATTTTTATTTCTGTTAGTATTAATGTAATTTTTTTCCTAATACTTCTTATATTCAAAGAGCAAATTATTAAACTCCTCGACTTTCCTGTTGAATATTCTTATTGGTTATATTTAATTCCTTTAAGCACATTGTTGTTAAGCACCTATCAAGCGTTGAATTATTGGTTAATCAGAAAAAAAGCATTTAAGGCATCATCAATAAATAAAATATCACGAAGAAGTGCAGAAGGTATTATCCAGGCAAGTATGGGATTTTTGAAAAAGCCATTAGGTTTGGCTTTGGGCGACATAATAGGAAATCTGGCAAACAATATTTCGGGCTTAATTCAGCTTAAAAAAAACGATTTTAAATTTTCAAACATTAATTTTGTAACTATAAAATATGTTGCAAAAAGATATATTGAATTCCCCAAATATCAAGCATTTCCTTATTTGTTAAACACTATCAGTTTATTATTTCCGGTTTTGATTATCAACAGGATTTACTCCGAAGATATAACAGGATATTTTGACCTAAGTAGAATGGTTTTAGCTTTACCCCTTTCATTAATAACAATGTCAATTTCACAGGTTTTATTTCAAAAAATAAGCGAAAAAAGAAATAAAGGCGAAAAAATTCTGAAAGATATTTTAAACACATCAAAAACTTTAGCCCTGCTGACTATTCCGGCAATAATTATTTTATATTTCTGGGGAACTGAACTTTTTGGTTTTGTTTTTGGCAAAACATGGGAAATATCGGGTGATTACACAAGCATTTTGGTTTTTTCCTATTCTATTAAATTTATTGTTTCACCAATAAGTATTGTTTTTCCTGCACTTGAAAAAATAAAAATTGGGGCTATCTGGCAAATATTCTATTTTTGTACTATAATAATATTAGTATTTTTGCCGGAAATAGCCATTAAAGACTTTTTATTTATTTATGTAGGAATTGAATTAATTGCTTATGCAATTTATTTTTTTATGATTTATAAAGTAACACAAAATTATGATAAAAGTCTTAACTAAAAATTTCAAAAGCTGGATTGAAAACAACTCTCTCATATCGCTATATTTAGTAATGTCGGTATTTATTATTATTGGTGTTATTGTTGATTCCGGTTCAGTTTTTCTACATTATTTGGCAATTTACTATTCTGCATTTCTAATATTTTATTTTGGGTTTAAACTTTTAAATAGAAGACTTTATAAACTTTCAAAATGGAAGTATAAATTAACAATACCCCAATTACCACCGAGTAAAAATATTTCTTATTATGTTATAGGATTAGTTTTTATCAGCATTGTTTTCCATTATATTTACATTGGCTTTATTCCAGTCATAAAAGCATGGTTATCACATAATTATTTTGACATTGTTTGGATAAGAAGAAATATTACCGACGAATCAAACACGTTTTGGAATTATTACAGCAAATTTATTTTAAAAGCAATTTTGCCTTTTTTTATCCTTTTTCTGTATTTCAGAAAGGAAAACAAACTGTTAATTCTAACAACAATATTTTCATTTTTTTATGCATTATCCTTAATGCAAAAGAGCTATTTTGTTACATTGTTTATTCCAATTCTCATTTATTGTCTTCTTAATAAAAAATGGGTTAATAGTTTAGGTTATTTCGCAATCCCGATTACCGGAATATTATTATTAGTAATTGTTACAAATCCAAATATGAGGACAAAGGATAAAACAATAACAAGCATTCAACAAACACCAAATTCAGTTTCTCAACCCGACCATAATTACCAACCTGTTAAAGGAAGTAAAATCAAAAAAATAGCTGAGACACTATCAAACAGAATTTTTTTAATTCCGGGGAAAATGGTATCTGATTGGTTTAAGCACATTCCCCATGACCTTCCATATCTTAAAGGTTGTGGTTACAGGTTCTTGAAACCATTTACTAATTGCTATAAAAATTACCAACTTGAACTATATGAAATTGTTTATCCTCAAAGCTATAACAAAGGTTTTAAAGGAAGTCTTAATACTTCAAGTTTTATGTATGATTTTGCAAATTTTGGTATAATTGGCTTATTAATTTCAGCACTAATTCTTGGCTTTATTATTTCTTTTATTGAAGTAATTTTCGTTGACAATATTATTTTAAAATTTTCAATAAATGCATTCTATATTTTAATGTTAAGTTCATCAGCAATTTCAACCTTATTGTTTTCCGGTGGATGGGCATTAATGATAATTTTATTTGGTGTTTTCAGAAAGAATCTATTAATAAGCAACATTTAATTCTATATGAATATTTGCCACATAACCAGCGTTCATAAAGCAACTGATAATCGCATTTTTTACAAAGAATGTATTAGTTTGAAAAATTTTGGATTTAAAGTATCACTTATAGCTCCTGGTGTTCATGACCATGAAAAGGACGACATTAAAATTTATGGAATTCCGGCAAATAACAGAAGAATCAAACGATTTTTCCTTACATCTTTTATTCATGCATATAGAAAAGCAAAAACCATAAATGCTGAAATTTTTCATTTTCATGATACAGAACTGATACCTACCGGAATATTACTTAAACTATCCGGTAAAAAAGTAATTTATGATATTCATGAAAATAATCCTGCTGCATTGCTTTCTCGTCCATACCTAAATAATAAAACACTTAAGATTATTTTATCTAAAACTATTGATATAATAGAAAAAATAGCAGTTCGTTTTTTTGATGTGATTATAACAGCCCGACCCGATATTAGCAAACGTTTTGAAAAGCACAAACCATTTACTCTTAGGAATTTCCCCATCTTGCCCATCTATGACGAAATTCCCAACATCAATATTGAGAAGAAAAAACATAGTGTAATCTATGTTGGTGGAATGTCAAAAATACGTGGTATTTTAGAATTAATTACAGCTTTCGAACAAATAGATGAAGCTGAATTATGGCTGCTTGGAGGGTTTGAATCACCTGAATTCGAGCAAGAATGTAAAAACCTTAAAGCTTGGAAAAATGTCAAATATTTTGGATCGGTTGAGCCTTATGAAATATTTTCCTTTATAAAGCAAGCCGATATTGGAATAATCACTTTTTTGCCTAAACCAAACCATTTAACAACACTGGCAACAAAGCCTTTTGAATATATGGCTTGTGGTTTACCGCTTATAATGTCAAATTTTGAGTACTGGAAGAACTTCTTTAAAGAAAGTGCATTTTATGTTGATCCTGAAAACAGCTCAGATATTGCCGACAAAATAAAATTACTTTTATCAGATAAAAATAATTTAGCATCAATGGCGAAATTAAACCTTAGCTTAGCACAAAATGAGTATAATTGGGATAAGGAAAGTAAAAATCTATTAGATGCCTATAATTCGATTAAAGATAAAATTACCAATTAAGAATAATAATTAAAAAAAAATAAACGAAATAATTTCAGGCATATATAAGAAAAGCTAAATCCCGGAGTTATAGGATGGTAAAACAACTGAAAGAATTTTCGCACATCTGTCAGAAGTATTGTAAAACTATAGGCTAATCAAAATAATGAATATACTTTTAATTAACCATTATGCAGGTTCCCCTAAAATGGGAATGGAATACAGACCTTATTATCTTGCGAGAGAATGGATAAATGATGGTCATAAAGTATATATAATTGCCGCTTCGCAATCACATGTTAGAACAAATCAACCAAATGTTAGAAATGATTTTCAGGAAAAAATTATTGATGGTATTAATTATATTTGGATTAAAACTTTTGCTTACAAAGGAAATAGTTTTGGCAGAATTAAAAACATGTTTGATTTTACCAGGAAATTATGGTTTAATTCAAAAAAAATTGCAAAAAAATATCAACCTGATGTTGTAATTGCTTCATCAACCTATCCCTTAGACAATTATCCCGCAAGACGCATTTCAAAGTTTGCAAAAGCAAAATATATTTATGAAGTTCACGACCTTTGGCCTTTGTCACCAATGGAACTTGGCGGATATTCAAAATGGCATCCTTTTATTATAATAATGCAAAGGGCTGAGAATTTTGCTTATAAAAATATTGATGCTGTGGTTTCGATGTTGCCAAAAACAATATCTCACATGGTTTCTCATGGTTTGAATCCTGAAAAGTTCAACTATATCCCGAACGGAATATGCCCTGACGAATGGAATGAAAACAATAAAATTCCTGAAAAACATAAAAGTATTCTGGAGAATATACAAAAGGAAGGAAATAAAATAATTGCTTACACCGGAAGTCATGGAATTGCTAACGCTTTGGACAACTTTATAAATGCAGCCGAAATTCTTAAAAACAAAAAAATCTCTTTTGTTTTAATTGGTAAAGGACCTGAAAAGGAAAACCTAAAAAAACTAACTCAAAGTAAAGAATTGAATAATGTAATTTTTCTTGATTCAATTTCAAAAAATGAAATCCCTGATTTACTATCCTATTTCGATATATTATACATAGGACTGAAGCATCAACCCCTATTTCGGTTCGGAATCAGCCCTAACAAAATGATTGACTATATGATGGCCGGCAAACCCATTATTCAGGCAATAAATGCAGGAAATAATATGGTTGAAGAGGCAAACTGCGGAATCTCGGTTACTCCTGATACTCCTGATGAAACTGCCGAAGCAATTATAAAATTGATTAATCTTTCTGATGGTGAACGAAAAATAATAGGTGAAAAAGGCAGGAAATATATTTTAAAAAATCATAATTATACTAAACTTGCTGAACAATTTATTAACATTTTAAGTAAATAAAAATCTGAAGTTTCGCATATGCAAAACTTCAGTTAATTATTATTTTTCTAAAGAGAAAAACCAATCAGCAAATTTATTTAAACCAAGCTCAAAATCTGTTTTCGGATTATAATTCAGTAAAGCTCGTGCTTTGTCAATATTTGCCCATGTTTTTGGCACATCACCTTTAATTTCAGGCTGCTTATCAATTATTGCCTTTTTATTCAATACTTTTTCAAGAAGACTTACCATTTCCGACAGTGTAACAGTATGATCATTTCCCAGATTAAATATCTCAAATTGAGACCGGTTATAATTAATAGCATTTATAATGCCCTGAACAATATCATTAATATATGTATAATCACGCATTGAAGAACCATCTCCAAAAAACGGGATTGGCTCATTATTCATAATTTTTTTTGTAAATTTATGAATTGCAAGATCGGGGCGTTGCCTTGGTCCGTAAACTGTAAAAAAACGTAATGCTATAAAACGAATACCAAACAATTGAGTGTAAACATGACCTAATAATTCACCGCTAATTTTTGTACTTGCATACGGACTTATAGGTTTGAGCACACAAGTTTCTTCTTTCCATGGAAGCTCATTATTTATTCCATAGACACTACTTGAAGATGCAAAAATAAAATGTTTTATCTTCCAATACCGTGCTAATTCAAGCATATTATGAGTTCCCCTGACATTTACATCCTGGTATCCCATTGGGTCGGCAATTGATGGTCTTACACCTGCTTTTGCCGCTAAATGTATTATTATATCAAAATCTCCTTTTATTTTTTCGATTATTAATTTATAATCCCTAATATCAAAATCAAAAAAACAAATTTTCGGGTTATTTATATGAGCGGAAATATTTCGTTTTTTTATTTCAGGATCATAAAAAGGATCAAAGTTGTCTATTACTGTTAATTCCCAATTATCCTCTATTAATCTGTCAGTTAAATGACTCCCGATAAACCCTGCACCGCCTGTTATTAAGACTTTTTTTCTATTAATCATTGATTCTTTATTTAAAATTATTTTTATATCCTTTTTGCTAATTCTTTGATACTTGGTCTTTACACGAAAACTAAGTGTTTTCTTGCAAACACTACTTAATACTCCTGAAAATTTTGTGAGTTTTTCAGGTAAAATAATTGCCGCAAAATTAGGTATTTTTCATATGTGGAAAAAAATAGTTTATCCTATTAAATAAAAACTCCGCTATTTAACAGGGTGAACACTTTTATAAAATTTCAGAAAAACCTTATTTTAACACCCTATATACAAAAAAATGTAAATCGTGAAATGAAAAATGCCCAAAACTATAAATTCATTTTGAAAAATTACACATTTTAATTAATTTAGTTATAAAACATTTCAAAAAACACTTTATATTTGGTGTTTATTAGGTAATAACTTTTATTTAAACATAGATATTAATATTATAGAATGAAAATAATCAGATTTATAATACGATTTATAAAATATTATTTCTCGGCAAAAACCAAATATGATATACATTCTCCTTTTGTTTTTAACTTAATTACAAAAGTTTTAACTGATAAGAAAAAATATGATGATTATTATAAAGCAGAAGAAATAAGAAATTATTTACTTAATAATAACCAGCGTATAATAGTAAATGATTTTGGTGCAGGATTATCTTCCGAATTAAAATCTGCAAAGAAAATTAAAACCATTGCTAAACATTCGGCAAAATCGCCAAAATATGCAAAAGTTTTATACTGCTTAGTAAAATATTTTCAACCCCGAACAATTTTGGAACTTGGAACATCGTTGGGAATTAGTGCAATTTATCAATCGCTTGCTGCACCTGAAAGTAAATTTATTACTATCGAAGGGTGCCCTAATATTGCCGGTATTGCAAAACAAAATTTCAATAAATTAAATTTAAAAAATATTGAATTAATTGTTGGTAAGTTTGACGATGTATTACAAATTGCATTAAGTAAATATGAAACATTGGATTATATTTTTTTTGATGGAAATCATAAAAAAGAGGCGACTATAAAATATTTTGAGCAATGCATCCCATTAATAAATAATAATACATTATTTGTATTTGACGACATTCATTGGTCAAAAGAAATGGAAGAAGCCTGGGAACAGATTAAAAAAAATCCTTTAGCAACAATTACAATTGATATTTTTTTTATGGGATTTGTTTTTTTCAGAAAAGAATTAACCAAGCAGGATTTTATTATCAGGTTTTGATAAATGTTACTATCTTTGCAATTAGTATCTTATTTCTGAAATTTCAGAATTTAGCCTAACACAAACATAATATCACAAAAAAAAGTTATAATCAGAATAATTATACCAATGAATGAAGGAATAATCAAATTAGTTAATATAACAAGAAATTTTACAGTTGGCAGTGAAATTGTTCGTGCTTTACAATCAATATCACTGAATATTAATAAAAATGACTTTGTGGCTTTGATGGGACCCTCGGGTTCAGGAAAATCAACATTAATGAATTTATTAGGTTGTCTTGACACACCAACAAGCGGACAATATTTTTTAAATGGTAATGATGTCAGTCAGATGAATGATAATGAGCTTGCAGAGGTTAGAAATAAAGAAATAGGATTTATTTTTCAAACCTTTAATCTTTTACCCCGTTCAACAGCATTGGAAAATGTTATGCTTCCATTGATTTATGCCGGATATAATAAAACAAAACGGATTGAGAGAGCCAAGGATGTACTTGAAAATGTTCATCTCTCCGACAGAATTCAACATAAACCGAATGAATTATCCGGTGGACAAAGGCAAAGAGTTGCTGTTGCAAGGGCACTTGTAAATCACCCTTCAATAATACTTGCTGATGAACCTACAGGTAATTTGGATTCAAAAACTTCCATAGAAATAATGGGGTTGCTTGAAGAAATTCATAAAGCAGGAAATACTATTATTGTTGTTACACACGAACAGGATATTGCTCAACATGCACATCGCATTATTCGTTTAATAGATGGTAAGATTGAATCCGACATAGAAAATAAGAATATTAAAACTATGTCGGACTATAAAACTGAAACTACTGTAAAATAATTTTTTTATAAATGAATAAAATTTATACAAAAAAAGGCGATAATGGCGAAACATCTTTAATCGGAGGCTCAAAAGTTCCTAAATATCACGAAAAAATTGAAGCTTATGGAACTGTTGATGAATTAAATTCATTCATAGGATTAATCAGAGATCAGAAAATTGACTCACATACCAAAAACGTTTTAATTAAAATCCAGAATAAATTATATACAGCAGGAGCATTATTAGCAACTGATAATAAAAAATCTATTAAAACATTACCTCAACTCTGTGAATATGATATTCAAACGCTCGAAAACGAGATAGATAAAATAAATAAAAATTTATCTGAACTTAAATTTTTTATTTTACCAGGTGGACATCCTCTTGTTTCGTATTGTCATATTGCACGAACAATTTGCAGACGTGCTGAGCGTATCACTGTTAAATTATCTGATACATTAAATATTAATAAAATAATAATAAAATATCTGAATAGATTATCTGATTATCTGTTTATTCTTGCCAGAAAGTTTTCTAAAGATTTAAATGTAGTTGAAACTTCTTGGGATACAACGATATAAATAATAAATCAAATTTTATTTATTAATTTATTTTTTTTTCTTGTCTATTTTTAAAAAAAAATTATTTTTGCAAAAAATTTAATCTTAATTTTCCTAAAATGTATTGGACTTTAGAATTAGCTTCAAAATTAGAAGATGCACCATGGCCGGCTACAAAAGATGAATTAATTGATTATGCCGTCAGGTCAGGAGCTCCTATGGAGGTTATAGAAAATTTAAGGGAAATTGAAGACGAAGGCGAAGCTTATGATAGCATCGAAGACCTTTGGCCCGACTACCCTACAAGAGAAGATTTTTTCTTTCACGAAGATGAATATTAATTA